>DASYYE010000325.1:0-4614 GCA_035946955.1 Streptosporangiaceae bacterium
ACGGCGCCACACCCGGAACGTCGGCGGGCGCACCGTCACGGTCCGCAAGCACACCGCGGACGACCCCGGAGCAGAGCAGAAGAAGCGCCACGCCTTCGAGCGCCGCGTCCAGCGGGAACGCGCGCAGGCCGAGGCTCAGCAACTCCGCGAACGCCAGGGTGCCGAAGCGCTGTACGAGAAGAAACCGCCCGCCCGCAAGCCCCGCGCTCCAGGCGAGCGGACACGGCGCAAGAGGCACCTGAAACCCGCCAGGGCCAAGCGGCACGCCAGGAAGGCGCTCCGGCTGTGGCGGCGGCACAAGGTCAAGGCCGTCCTGTTCGCCGCGCTGGCAGCCGGCGAGATCACGGCGTGGGCCGTGGCGGCGGGCGCAGGCAAGGCACGCGGATTCGTCCGGCGGATGCGGAAGACCAAAGGTAAGGGGAAGAAGCGGTGAAGGTGCTCGTCCTCGGCGCTGTAATGGCCGCCACCGGCCTCGGGCTGCTCTGGATGGCTGCCCACGTGGCGAACAAGGTCATGCGCTTCCTGAAGCACTTCACCCTCCTCAAGCGCTACCTCGCCGGGCATCCGATGGACGGGAGCGCCCGGACCGACGCCAAGTTCTTCCAGGCACCGACGAAGGCGCTGCACCCGACCGCGGCCGGGTCATGGTGGCACTGGCGGCCAGGTTGGCACCGCTCCGCGATGCGGCTGGGTGCCTTGGCGCTCGCCCTGCTCGTCCCGGCCGGGCTGCTGTTCGCCACCACGCTTACCGAGGACACATTGCTCGCTGTGGTCGCAGCAGGCATCCTGCTGCTCGCCTGGAACATCGCCTACCGCATCGTCACCTTCCGGCACGAGCGGCACTACGTCCGCCCCCTGGAGCGGACGCTGGCCGCTACGGGCCTGCCAGCGCCCCAGTCCCTTGAGGTCACGCGCGACGGTGACGCCGTGACATCGGTTGCCATCGAGTGGTCCGCGGAAACTGAGATCAAGGACCTGGACCAGGACGCCATCATGCAGGCCGTGACCCGGCGCCTGGCCATCGAAGCCCCGGACCCTGCCTGGAAACTCAAGGGCCGGCAGCGCTCCGTGGTGTTCACGCAGAGTGAGCCCCCGCCGTCATATGTCTCCTGGGAGGACATCGAAGAAGCCGTCATGACCGCTGCACCGGACGAGCTCGTGTTCGGTATAGGCAAGCGCGGCGCGATCGTGAAGGCGCGGTACAGCGAGAGCCCGCACATCGCCATTCCAGGCGGGTCCGGCGGCGGGAAAAGCAACCTGGCGGCCTTCCTGATGCTCCAGGAGCTGCACCGCGGCAGCCTGGGCTTCAACCTCGACCCCAAGTGGATCTCCCACCTGTGGCTCCAGGATCTGCCGAACGTCATCAACGCCCACGAAGCCCCCGACCTGCACCTTGCCTTGACCTGGCTCGGGAAAGAACTACTGCGCCGCACCAAAGCCGCCTACTACTCTGCCCAGGGCACCGGACGGGTCCGCGGCAGCGTCGGTGCCCGCATCATCGCCCAGTGCGAAGAACTCAACTACGGGATGCCCGGCATCAAGGACTACTGGCGCGAGATCCGCGACAAAGACGTAGACCCGAAGCAGTCCACGGCTATCGCGGGCCTGTCGGCGCTGTCCTGCGCCGGCCGTGCCTCCGACATCCACGAATGGCTGCTCGCCCAGCTCCTGACGGTCGAGTCGACCGGCGTCCGGGACTCCACCATCCGCACCAACGCCGGCATCAAGGCCATGGCCCGCCACGACGCTCCGGGCTGGGGCATGGCGGTCGGCAAGCATATCCCGATGCCGCCCGCGTCGACCATCCCAGGCCGGATACAGCTAGTAACCGGCGACGGCGTGCGGGAGACGCAGGTTCCCTACCTCCATCTTGACGATAAGGACGAGGAGGTGGCCGAGGCGGCAGTTAAGTGGGCGCGGGAGTTCGCCGTGTCCGGCACCGTCGCGCAGATCCCGTCCGGCGATGAGGGCATCCCGCCTCAGCTATGGCCCGCGAGTGTCCTGTCCCAGGCGGGCTCTGTGATAGTGCCTGCTCAGGGGCCTCAGACCCTAGGAAGTCGGACAGTCCCCGAGCTGATCTCCCTCCGCCAGGCTGTGGCCGAGGAGACGCTCAGGTTCACCGGGCGCGACCCGCTCGGTGCCGCCCGCAAGGCCGCCCAGCGCCCCGGATTCCCTGAAGTGGCCGGCTGGGACGGTCCCTCGGCGCTCTATCACCGCTCCGAGCTCAGGGAGTGGCAGAACGGAAAGGTCAGGGTCCTGCGATGACAGGCAGTGACGAATGGGCGGAGAGGTGGACGCCGCTCCCGGCCCCGTTCAGCAAGTACGAGGTGTTCAGCGACGGAACCGGCCCGGACCAGCGCCCCGTCCGCCGCATTGGCGCTGCCGCGCTGTCGACCACCGTGAACAACCATGGCGGATACCTGGTCGTCAAGCCGTACGACGACGGCGGGAAGCGGCAGACCAAGACGGTGCACAGCCTCGTCCTGCTCGGCTTCGCCGGCCCGTGCCCGCCCGGCATGGAGTCCCGGCACCTGGACGACGACCCGCTGAACAACCGCTGGCGCCCCGGCACCGAGCAGGAGGCGCGGTCGGCCGGCGGGAACCTCGTGTACGGCACTAAGAGACAGCAGCACGCCGACAAGGTAGCCAACGGCAACCCCCCGGTGGTGCCGAAGTCGTTCCCGTGCGTCAA
The DNA here is from genome assembly GCA_035946955.1 of Streptosporangiaceae bacterium. Taxonomy (GTDB): domain Bacteria; phylum Actinomycetota; class Actinomycetes; order Streptosporangiales; family Streptosporangiaceae; genus DASYYE01. The sequence continues at coordinate 2,693 of DASYYE010000325.1, forward strand.
CCATGTCCGCTGCGGCGGCATGGTCGCCAACCAGGGCAGCCGGTGCCTGCCGTGCGCCGCGGAAGTCGGCCGCCGGGCCGCCGTGATGCTCGGCGCGGGCATGAACCTGGGTACGGTGACGCGCAGGCTCGGCTACAAGAGCCAGCGGTGGGTCCACGGCCTGGCCCGCGATCACGGAGGGTACACGCGGACGCTAGCCGAGGCCCAGGCTCAGCGAGAGCCGTGGCTACGCCGCGTGACGAGCGCCGCCCGGCACTGCGCCCGGCTCGGGCGGCCGATGTGACGCACAGTAATCGGCTTCCGCAGGGAGAGGCGCCAAGCACTTACGCCCGCCTTCGGCGGGCTCTCTCCCCAGGCCGAAAGCTAGGACAAAATAGGACATTTGGGGCCTCAATTGTAACGATCTGCGACCGGCCTCGGCAGGCTGGTCATCACGCTCCGTGTCGGCGAAGCAAGAGGGCTGCGTTGAGTACGACCTTTATCCAACGGCACGGCCACGTTCAGTATTCGGTGGCCCGGTGGTCACGGGACCAGTACCCCCTCGTCAGGCGGTGCGAGATATGCAGGTCGCCAGCGCACAAGGTCTACGTGCTTGATCACTGTCACGCCCACGGATGGGTGCGGGGAATCCTCTGCGGGGCCTGCAACTCGCAGATGATCCAGGTAGACGAAGGGAAGATCCGCGATACCCGGCGCCTGGCATACCGCGACGGCTGCCCTGACTGCCGTCTCGGCAAGCTGCCCGATCCGGCCCTGATCGAACCGCCGAAGCCAGTGCGGCCCCGGCCCTCTTCGTGCGCTCGCTGCAAGGGCTGCGGCCTCATCTGGAGCGCGAGTTTCCGGCGGATGTTCGCGTGCCGCGCCTGTCAAGAGCGCCTCTGACCTGCACCGCAAGATAACCGCAGGACCGTCCTGCACCAACCGAAGGAGAAACGATCATGGGACTGTTCAGCAGGAACAGCAGCAGCAGCGACAGCCTGCACGCCACCACCACCCGCGCGCCCTGGTGGTCCGCGGCCCGCGGCACGCACACCGCCCGTGTCAACGGGCAGGCTATCCAGCACGGACTGAGCAGGCGCGAGGCTCAGCGGGTCGCCGATGAGGCTGCCCGCACCGGGACCGCAGGCAAGGGCCGGCTTCACTGGTAGGTCCCTGACCTGCACCGCAACCGTCCCCGGACCGTCCGGGGACATCACCGAAAGGAACTGATCATGGCCCTGCCCGAACTGACGCCCGAGACGCTGGAGAAGGCCGCTGAGGCCCGCCGCGCGAAGTACGCCGCGCTCGCCGAGGTGACCGCCGGCACCCTGCCCGTCGCCGACGTCCTGACCGGGAACGAGCCCCGCCTGCTGAAGGTGAAGGTCCGCCGTGTCCTGATCGCGCTACCGGGCATCGGCAAGGTGCGCGCGGACCGGATGCTGGCCGAGGCGGGGATCGACCCGGAACGCCGCGTCAAGGGCCTGCTGTCGGCTCCCCGGCAGCAGGAGAAGCTCACGGCGCTGCTCGCCGCGTAGCACCAGAAGTCCCGGTAGCCGCACCCGTCTCCGTGGTGCGGCTACCGGGGACACATCTCGGTATCTAACCCGGAAAAGACCGTCAGCGAGGAACACGATGAGAAGCATGGGCAGACATTCACCGCCAATTGACGGCGTTGTCGCGAACGGGCATGCGCCCGCGCTCGTGCCGTTCGCCATCTCGCCGCAGCTTCAGGTCCGCCAGGGCGGTCCGATGGCACCGTGGCCGCAGCCGGACAAGTGGCAGCGCGCCATGTCTGCCGTTCGCCAGGTGGCGGCGCACCGCGGCTGGCTCGCCGCCATCCCCGTCGTGCTCGTCAACGCCGTGGCGTTCTACGGCCAGCTCGCGTTCCTGCACAACCACCTGGCGGCACCGTCAGGAGTGCAGGCGCTTGTCGCTGTCGCGCT
>DASYYE010000326.1:0-12617 GCA_035946955.1 Streptosporangiaceae bacterium
CAAGTACTCGACCAGACCCGCGGCCAGGCGCTCATCAGCGCCGTCCTGCTCGCTGAGGAGAGCAGCGCAGTGATCGCGGGCGAGCGGTACCTCCGCAGCCGTCAAGGACAGCCCGACGCTCACGTCGCAGCGCATGCGACCAGTGTGTCCCGAGCCAGGTGCCGGCCGAAATAGGCAGCGATGCAGGGGGGCCGCCCCATGACGGCGCCTGCCGCCGCAGCCCATGCTGGCCCGCACACGGAAGACGGGGGTGTTGTGCTGCCGACCGGCGGCCTGCTTCGCAACAGCGCTACCGGCTGGGCAAGCAGCGCCGCAACGGCGTCGGTGGCCGCCGGCGCGGTGCTGCTCGCCGGCTTCGCGGTGCTGCAACACCGCCCCACCGCCATGCTCGACCGCCGGTTGCTGCGCGACCGATCAGTCGCCGCCGTGTCGCTCGCCACCATCACCCTCAGCGCCGGCATGTTCGCCGTGATCCTCTACCTGACGATCTTCCTGCAGGGCGCCTGCGCTTCTGCCCGCTCGCCGGCGGGATCCGGCTGCTGCCCGTCACCGCGCCGGTGTTCCTCGTCCCGCGCGTACTGCGCCGCGCCAGGATCTCCCCGGTGTCCGGGCGGCTGACCGGCGCCGGGCTTACCACGATCACGGCCGGGCTGGCCACCATGACATGGGCGCAGGCCGGGGCGCCGTGGCTGCGGCTGCTGCCCGGCCTGCTCCTCGCGGGCGTGGGCGTCGGCATCGCCAACACGGCGATCGCCGCCACCGCGCTCGCCGTCGTGCCGCCCAACCGCGCCGGGCTAGCCGCAGGGCTGAGCAACACCTGCCGGCTCGGCGGCATCGCAGTCGGCATCGCCGCGGCGGCGCCTGTCGGTGTTCACCCAGTTCCCCAGGGTCCTTTCGTTGATCCCCAGGTCCCGCGCCACCTGCGCGATCGGCTTGCTCTAAGCTGCAGATACGGAATTCTTTTCTGAGGGTGGCTGCGAGTTGGCCCCTTGTGACACGGCGTTGGGAGGCCTCGGCGGCCCTAGGCCTCTACCTGGCACGAGACTGGCAACGCGGACCTGGCACCACGGCGAGACCTGCGCTCAGCCCAGCCGCGGTGCCACTCGGCCCTCAAACTTCGGCCGCGCCCCTGCCCGCCGCGGCTACCTCACCGGCACGAGCTCCCACTGCTGGTTCGGGTTGCCCGGCCCCGGCTGCCACTGCTGGATGGGGGTGCCGTCGCTGAACGCGCCGTTGGTCAGGTCGAGCACGAGGCCGCTGGTGCGGTTGGTGATGGTGTAGGAGCCGTTGCCGAGCGGGGTGATCTGCCATTGCTGGTTGCTGTTGCCGGTGCCGGTGGTCCATTGCTGCATCTGGGTGCCGTTGGTGGTTGACCCGTTGGTGTCGTCGAGCGCTTTCCCGCTGTTGACGTTAACGATGTTGTAGTAGCCGTTCCCGGCGCTGGCGAGCGTCCACTGCTGGTCAGGGTCATTGTCGTCGGTCCACTGCACGATCTGTGCCCCGTCGGCGGTGGAGGCCCCGTAGACACCGATGGACTTGCCGGTGGCCCGGTTGACGAGGCGGTATGTCAGCCCGGCCGCAGGAGTAGACGGCTTCGCCGGGGCGGCGGGAACCGAGCCCCTGAAGGTGACAGTCGCCTCGGAGGGCAAGGTGTAGGCGAAAGACCCCTGGCCGTTCCAGGTCACTTCGAATGTGGCAGCGCTGCTGCCGGGGTTGGTTGCGACCAGAACCTCTTGCCCGTCCGGGTCCCTGAATGCAGCGGTGATGACGCCGTGCGCGTTGACGGTCGAGGCGATGTGGGTGGCGCCGACGTCGACGAACTTACTGAACTGCCCTAGCTGGTAGTAGATGTTGTCCAGCGTGTAGCCTCCCGTGTTGATCGTGACCAGGGGCACGCAGTTGGGGCAGCCGCCGAGGTGCGGGCCGTCATTCGAGTCGAGTGCGACGTTCCACAGTTCGACGCCTTTCGCCCAGTTCTGGATGGCGAGCGCCGTCATGCTCGATGTGGTGTAGGGGGTGAGGTTGGTGGGGCCGGTGTCCGATGAGCACTCGGTCTCGTACTGGTCGATCCCCGAGTACTCGTTGTGGATCACGGATCCCATCGTCGGGTCGCTGTTGTAGTCATAGCAATGCCACGCGATTCCGGCGAAGGCTCCCGCAGCGGAGTCCGACAGGAGTTGCTGCGGGAACCACAGCGCGTCCCAGTTGTGGTCGTACCCGAGCACTTTGGTCGTCAGCCCGGCCGACGCCAGGTCTGGCTCGAGGTAGTTCTGCACCCAGTTGGCCTCGCTCGCCGGATCCCATGACGATCCGGGATAGTTCGCCGGGCAGTACAGCGGCTCGTTCTGCGGGGTGACTGCCCAGATCGGCACGCCATTGGCCTGGTAGGCCTGAATCCACTTCACGAAGTAATCGGCGTAGGCCTGGTAGTACTGCGACATCAGGGACGAGTTCCCGCTGCCGGTGTTGCATATCATCGAGCCGTTCGACTTCATCCAGGCCGGCGGGCTCCATGGGGTGGCGAATATCTTCAGCCCTGGGTTGGTCGCGAGGGCGTCTTTGAGCACCGGAATGATGTGACCGGTGTCCATGGGGGTCAACCCGAAGTTCTGGGTGGGGTTCGATGACGGACCCTGGGTGTCGTCGTCGGTCCACGGGTTGTTGGTGGAGTTGAAGTCGCTCGACCCCATCGGCACGCGCCAGAATGCCAGGCCGGTCCCGCTGGAGCTGAAGAGCTGGCTCATCATCGTGGCGTAGGCCGCGGGGCTGCTGGATTTGAGCTGGGCCATCAGGTAGGTAGACGAGTCCGTGAAGGCCGCGCCGAACCCGCTGATCGTCTGGTAGGCGCGGCTGTCGTCGACCGACACGTTCACCTGGCCACGCGTCACCTGGCCAAGCGTGATCGCTGGCTGCTGAGTGAGCGCACTCGAACCGTCAGCCGTCGTCAGCCAGGCTTGGACGGTAATGCCGGAGGACGCCGCCTGCGCCGGGCCGCTCACCAGCGAGATGGCTCCGGCCAACCAGGCTGCGGCAATGATGAGGGTCGCGGCCCGTGGCCGGGTGATGAGCCGGGTCATGCATGACTCCTGTTCCGTGGGACAGTCCGGACGCTACGCCGGGCAGCGTGAATGGCTCGTAAATATTGACCGCAGGCCGGAAATATTCGGTTAACGGAACGGCGAGGGTTACTCACCGGCTTGTTGGTGACCGGGCGCGCCGGCTGCGGCGGCGTCCCCCACCAATCCTTGACAGCCTTTTGACGGTAGCCCTACGCTTCGTTGGCACGAATGAAAGCGCTTTCATCTTCGCCGTGTGAGATGGAGTTGCCCATGCGCCCAACCCTCACAGCACGCCGTATCCACCGTCGCTTGCTGCCCCTTGCCGCCCTCTTCACCGCAGCTTCCCTGGTCTGCCTGGGCCTGCAGATCCCTCTGGCCCCCGGGGCCAGCGCCGACATCACAGCGCAGGCGGGACTGGCCACGTTGATGGGCTCGTACAACTCCTCCACCGGACTGATCGGGACCTCATGGTGGCAGGCAGCGGTCGCCCAGACCACGCTGGAGACTTACGAGCAGACCACGGGCGACAAGACATGGGAGTACGTGATCCCTACCGCTTTCGCCGCAAACAAGGCGTCCAGGTTCGAAAACGACGCCATGGACGACACGGGCTGGTGGGCGTGGGCGTGGATCGAGGCCTACGACATCACCCGCAACCATGCCTACCTGGCGATGGCCGAGACCGACGCCAACTACATCCATAAGTACTGGGATTCCACCTGCGGCGGGGGTCTGTGGTGGACCACCGCGAAGACGTACAAGAACGCAATCCCGAACGAGCTCTTCCTCTACGTGACCGCCGCCTTGCACAACCGCATCCCCGGCGACACCAAGTACCTGAGCTGGGCCGAGGCGGAGTGGTCGTGGTTCGCCAAGAGCGGGATGATCAACGGCCAGGATCTCGTCAACGACGGCCTCGATCCCAGTACCTGCCAGAACAACGGCCAGCCCACCTGGACCTACAACCAGGGCGTCATCCTGGCCGGCCTGACGGCGCTCTACTACGCCACGCACAATGCCGCTCTGCTGAGCACCGCAGAGGGGATCGCGAACGCGGCGATCGCCCACCTGAGCGCCGGTGGCATCCTCGTCGAGCCCTGCGAGCCCAACTGCGACAACGATGGGCAGTCTTTCAAAGGGATCTTCGTCCGGAGCCTGCGGCTACTCGCGAAGGCTGCCAAGACGTCTGCCTACAACACGTTCTTCCAGGACCAGGCCGCGTCCATCGCCGCCAATGACGTCAACGCGGGCAACCATCTGGGCCTGCAGTGGACCGGCCCGCTGACTGACCTGACCTCATGGAGCCAGGCCAGTGCGGAGGACGCGCTGGTCGCCGCAATCGGTCCGCCGCATTAGGCACGGTCGATCCCCAACATGACTGATCTGCAAAGGCAGTATCTAATGTCACGTCGTCCCCGCCGTATCGTTGTTTCTCTCAGCGCCGTCATCGGCCTGCTCCTCGCCACCCTGGCCGGGCTGTCCGGCTCGGCCAGCGCGGCGGCCTCCGAGCCGTGTGACATCTACGCCGCGGGCGGCACCCCGTGTGCCGCCGCATACAGCACCGTCCGGGCGTTGTTCGCGGCCTATGACGGGCCGCTCTACCAGGTGACCCGTGCCTCGGACGGAGCCACCATGGATGTGGGCCCGCTCGCGGCTGGCGGCTATGCCAACGCGTCCGCCCAGGACCAGTTCTGCAACGACACCACCTGCACCATCACGAAGGTCTATGACCAGACGCCGGACCACAACGACCTCGTCCCCGGCCCGGCCGGTGGGGCGGGCCTGGGTGCCGACAAGCCAGCTGATGCTAGCGAGATCGCGGTCACTGCTGGCGGCCACAAGGTGTACGGCGTGTGGATCTCGCCCCAGCACGGCTACCGCTTCACCGGTGTGGCCGCCCGGGTAGCGGTGAATGGCGAGCCGGAGGGTGCGTACATGGTGACGAGCGGCACCCACGTAAATTCGGCCTGCTGCTTCGACTTCGGCAACGCCGAGAGCACGCCGACAGACAACGGCAACGGCCACATGGACGCCGTCTCCATCACCACCTCGTGCACAGCACCCTGCACCGGTTCCGGGCCGTGGGTGGAGGCTGACATGGAGAACGGCCTGTTCATGGGCGCGAACGGCGCCAACCTCGCCAACCTTGGCAACAAGACCACCTACGTCACCGCGATGCTGAAGAACAACGGCCAGACCACATACGCGCTCAGGGGCGGCAACTCCCAATCCGGCGGCCTGAAGACATGGTGGAACGGAGCCGAGCCGAACGAAGGCGGCTATCAGCCGATGCACCAGGAAGGAGGGATCATCCTGGGCACCGGCGGTGACAACAGCAACTGGAACAGGGGCACGTTCTTCGAGGGTGTCATGGTGAGTGGCTATCCCACCTTCGCCACCGAGAACGCCGTCCAGGCCAACATCGTCTCCGTGGGCTACCACGGCGAGACGAACGTGCCGAACGGCCCGGAGGGCATCATTGGGGGCCCGGGCGGGACGTGTACCGATGTCATCGGGGACGACACGGGCGTCACCGGCACCACACTGGACCTCTGGTCCTGCCAGTCCTATGCCGAGGACCAGCACTGGTCGCACTTCCCCGACGGGACGTTGCGCACCATCGGGTACTGCATGGACGTCACCGGCAATGCCGCCAGCGCCGGGACGCCTGTCGAAATAGCGAACTGCGACGGCACCGGCGGCGAGGTATGGGCGCAGCAGGCCAATGGCTCGCTGATGAACCCGCAGTCCGGAATGTGCCTCGACGCGGCAGGCGGTTCAACCAGTAACGGCACCGCGCTCCAGATCGAGCCCTGCAATGGCAGCGCTGAGCAGCAGTTCTCGGTGACGGACGGCAGCCCCATCGTCGGCCCGGGCGGCCAGTGCGCCGACGTCCTCGGGGACGATACGGGCGTCAACGGCACTCAGATCGATATCTGGACCTGCCAGTCCTACGCACGTGACCAGCACTGGTTCTACAACACTGCCACCCAGGCCCTGCACACGCTGGGCCGCTGCATGGACCTCACCGGCAACGCCACCGCCGCCGGGACACTCGTCCAGTTGTACACGTGCAACGGCACCACCGGCGAGAAGTGGGCGCCACAGGCCAATGGCTCGCTGATGAACCCGCAGTCCGGCCTCTGCCTCGACGCGACGGGCGGCTCCACGGCCAACGGCACCCGGCTGGAGATCGAGCCGTGCAACGGCAGCGCCGAGCAGCACTTCCCGTTGAGCTGACGCATCAGCAGAGTCCAGGTCATGCTGGAGTGGCTGCTCCAGTAGCCACTCCAGCATGACCAAACCCTCAGCGGGGCATGAGGGCCCGGTCCAGGCAGGAGCCCAGCAGCGTCCTGACGTTTTTCGGACACGACTCACTCCCGGCGAAGGGGGAGCGTCATCCGAGGGTTTCCGGAACTCATACTGAGGGTTCTGGAACTTCTGCCCTGGTCCACACGCCATTCGGCCAGCTGCCATCGGCGGATTAGCATGGCCACCGGCCGGCCGTGCTGCGGGCGTGGGCCGAGCCCGCTGCCTGACGCGGGGACTTGCTCCCATGCGGGGTGTCTGCTAACTTTACCTCGCGTGTATGATAATGGTCGCGAATTTCTGAGTGACGGCCCAGGGATTGCCGTATTCGTGACAGGGTGGGTTTTAGGAGCTTACGGGTAGCCGTTCGTTTTCAGCCAGGCTCTACGGATCACAGATCTGATCACGCGGCGGGGAGTTGTGGGCGTGGACATTCTCGATGCTATCGGTGAGACCCCTATAGTTGACCTTTCCTCGCTGGCTGGGGCGGGACGTGTGTCCCTGCTGGGCAAGTGGGAGGGGGTGAGCCCGGGCGGAGGAATCAAGGACAGGCCTGCGCGGCGTCTGGTCACGGAAGCCGAGAGGATGGGCCTACTGCGGCCGCGTGGAGTTATTATCGAGGCCACCAGTGGGAACTTCGGGATTTCTCTGGCGATGATCGGGGCGGTGCGCGGTTATCGTGTGATCATCGTGGTGGACCCTAAGGTCTCCCCAAGTCACCGCCGGGTCATGGAGGCATACGGCGCTGAAATCATTGAGGTAACCGAGCCGGATGCGTCAGGTGGCTACTTCTGGACCAGGCTCGAGACAGCGAACCGTTTAGCGCAGGAAATACCGGCGTCCTTCCGGCCGGACCAGCATTTCAGTTTGATGAACGCGGCCGCCCACTTCCGTGAGACCGGCCCCGAGATCCTTCGGCAGCTCTGCGGGCAGCTTGACTACCTGGTAGTGGCCGTGAGCACGGCTGGGCAACTGCGTGGCCTTGGGTCGTACATGCGGGTCCACTCACCGGGTACCCGCGTCGTGGGAGTGGACGCGGTTGGCTCCGGCGTCTTTGGCGGCGAGCGGCACCCCTACCTGCAGTCGGGTATCGGGCTGGCCTGGCCCCCGTCCAACCTCGACGTAGCCGTTGTCGATCTCATGTACAAGGTGGAGGACTCTGACTCGTTCGCAACCTGCCGGCACCTCGCCAGAAAAGCCGGAATCCTGGCGGGCTCCTCGAGCGGGTCCGTGACATTCGTTGGCCTGCACCTGGCTCAGACGCTGCCCGCGCACCAGCGGATTCTCTGCGTTCTGAGCGACTCCGGCGAGCGTTACCTTGACACGTTGTATGACGCAAAGTGGGCTGCGGAGCGCGGTCTCGACTGCAGCTTGTCCATCTCAGAACTACGCGACAGGGCACTCGGCCTGAAACCAGTCCCTCGCTCCGATGTGGAGCGCGCTATCGCGGACAATCTCCACACCGTGGCCCCGCACGCGCCGGCCAGCACGGCGGCACTCAATTCAGCGGCTCTGCTGGAAATCTCGGCGTGCCGGCCTTAGCGCAGGCGCCGGCGGGCCATACCCGATGCTGTGAGGCAAACACCCGATGTACACCTATCACTGGCTGACGTCATCCTCCGCTCACGAGGTGGGCGAGGTCTCGGAACTCCTCGGGCTGGTGTCCGCTGACGAGCCATATGTTGGGATCCCGAGGAACGCGACCGCCGCGGACGTAGCGGCACTGGTCACACAGCTCACGTCTAACGTGCGTGCTGGCCGGACACAGGTCCTCCTCATCCGCAGCGAGGCCGGGGAGGCGGTCGGTTGTGTGGCCCTCACGCGCGCCGTGACGGCCAACCAGCGTCACATCGCAAACCTTGGCACTGGGATGATCCACCCCGAGCACAGAGGCCAGGGGATTGTCACCGGCGCCTTGCGGCAAATAGCGCAGAGATGCGATGAGCTGCAGGTGGAACTGTTGCTCCTTGATGTCCGGGAAGGTATCCAGGCGGAAAAGGTCTGGCGCCGCCTGGGGTTCGAGGAGTACGGGCGCCTGCAAGATTATGGCCGAACTGGCGGCGAGAGCTATGCCGGTGTCTATATGGCACAGCACGTAAGTAACCTAGCAGTCTTGTTTGCGGACCAGGAGGAGTCAGATGCTTAGCCGGGACGATTTCAGGGATCAGCTCTACGAGGTTCTGTACAAAAACACATCGATCGACCACCGGCTCGTGACAGAGTTGCTCAAGCCCGCCAAGAACCTGCCGTTGCTGCAGGCGCTCACTCTGCAGGGGTACCAGCTCACAAAGAATTTCTTGACCTATATCGAATACCTCTTCTTCTACTGCCCACTGCCCAAGCATAAAAGAGCGCTCCTGGTCAACATGTACGAGGAGGAGACGGGCCGCCTCTCCGGGACGAAAAACCATGTCACACTGATGGAGGATTTCATCCGTGCGCTGGGCGTCGGTGATGAGGAACGGGACGCGGTGGTGCCCTACCCTCCTACCCGGGAACTCATCGATTTCCGGATGGAACTCGTCAAGGACCCCGCCCGGTACCACCTCGGCGCGGCAGCGGTAACGGTGGCGAGCGAGGGTCAGAATCTCGAGGACAAGGCCGGCCAGAACCGGAACACCCTGCTTGGCATGGTTTATGGGCTGACCGAGCAGGACACGCTCTTCTTCTCGGTGCACGCCAAAGAGGATGTCGGGCACGTCCGTGAAGGCATCGCACTGGTGGTGGACCTGTGCACGACCGCATCAATGCAGCGGGACGCACTGGATGTAGTCGAGCACACGTGCAAGCTCTTCCATGGAATGTACGACGGTGTAGCTGACCGTCACCTGGGTGCAGCGTCTTGATGCGACTGCGGTGGCCGCGGCGAGGCGCCGGCCTGGGTGGCATGGGAGCGGTCCTGGCGGTCTGCATCGGGTTCGCAGTGCTATTGCTCGGATCGTCACTCAAGAACACGGTCCAGGTCTTTTTCGCGGCCATGGCCATCTCTTTCGGTCAGTCCCGTGGCAGCTTCGCGCTGGCGACGACCCTCTTCGCGTTAACCTATGCCGTCGCAGCCCCGGTGGCGGGGGTCCTGGCCGAGCGGATCGGGCCGACCCGGGTCTTGCACATCGGCATCCTCCTCTCCGGAGGAGTGTTCCTGCTCTGCGCGACCGCCGGTTCGTTCCCGCTGTTCGTCGTGGCGTATGGGGTGCTTGCCTCGTTCGCGTACGCCATGCTCTCCTATGTGCCGGCTGGCATATTTGTGGACCGTATGTTCGCGGAGCGGAAGAGGGGCTTCTTCTATGCCCTGCTCACTAATGGCACCGCTGGTGGCTTCATACTCCTGGTGCCGCTCTGGACCTGGCTGGCCCACTACACCGGGTGGCAGGAAATCCTGATCGGCCTGGCTGTCTTCCTGCTCGTTGCCATGGCACCTGTCACTCTGCTCCTGTCTCGCCGGGTGGAGCATGCGGACGCGGCCGCGGACGCCCCGAAAGTGACCTGGCAGACGACAAAAAACGCGTTGCGGTCCTCGGTCTTCATACGGCTTGCGCTTTCTTTCTTCGCGTGTGGCGCATCGATGGCGTTCATCGATACGGAACTGATGCCATACCTGTCAGGTAGAGGAATAACCTCGGGCATGTCGTCGGCCGGGGTCGCGCTGCTTGGAGCATGTGAGATAGGAGGGGCGCTGATCGCGGGAGCCCTGTGCGACCGTGACAAGGTCAAGCAGGTCTTGGTGACGGGATACCTGCTCAGGGGGGCATCGCTGCTCCTCATAGCGCTGCCGCCGACGGCGCTGTCCGTCGTGGTGTTCTCAGCGGTTTTCGGCGTTAGTTACCTTATGACCGTGGTCGGCACTTCACTGTGGGTCATCAAGTCCCTGCCAAAAGGCACCAAGGGTGTCGCCATGGGCCTGGTGTGGACACTCCACCAAATAGGTGCCGCGCTCAGTATAATGATCGGCAATATTATCTATGACGCTGACCATACGTACGTCCCAGCAATAGTCGGGCTTGCCGTGGTCGCGTTTGTTTCCACTGCGACCGTACTCACCATCCCCGGCGCTACAGAGCGCACGACGGGCAAGGGAGAGTTCGTGCAGGCGAGCGCCAGCACGTCATGATCTACCCCATGACCCGTCTCGGACCGGGGATGGAACACCGGTACGGGCCATTTGGTGGTCACAGCCCTTTCTGGTCGGCCCTCATCCACCAGGGCATTCTCGTCGTCGTCATCTTCATCGAACTGGCGGTGGTGCTGGCGATCTTGCGTGGGTTGCTGACGGTCCAGCGGAACCCTGACCCTGGTCACGCTGGCGTGCAGGTGGAAGCAGAACCAGTCGCCCGGCGGGTGGTGCGGATCGGCTTCGGTGTCCTGTGGCTGTTCGACGCGGTGCTGCAGGTCCAGTCGGGCATGGTGAGTGGGCTGCCGTCCCAGGTCATCATCCCTGCGGCCGCGACATCACCCCGTTGGGTGCGGCACCTGGTGGACTTGGGTGCGCAGGTCTGGGTTACCCACCCTGTCCAGATGGCGCTGGCGGTCGTCTGGGTGCAATCGGGAATCGGGCTCTGGATGCTGACAGCGCCGCACGGACGGTGGTCCCGTTGCGCAGGGATGGCCAGCGTGTCCTGGGGGCTGACCGTGTGGGTGTTCGGGGAGGCTTTCGGTGGGGTGTTCGCCCCAGGGCTGTCGTGGATGTCTGGCGCGCCTGGCGCGGTGGCCTTCTACTGCGCAGGCGGCCTGCTGGTCGCGCTGCCGGAGCGGGCCTGGAGCCGGCCGCGCCTGGGCCGCGTGGTGCTCGCAGCCATGGGCGCTTTCTTCATGGGCATGGCGGTGGTGCAGGCACTGCCTTACGACGGACTCTGGCATGGCCGCCAGCACGGCGCACCGGGCGTGGTAGCGGGGATGGCCGAGCAGATGGCCCGGTACCGGCAGCCCGGTTTCCTGGCCGGATGGGTTTCGGCATTCGCGTCCTTCGACATGGCACACGGGTTCGCGGTGAACCTGTTCATGGTCGTGACGCTGGCCGGAGCGGGTGCCATTCTGCTCGGAGGATGGTCTCGGCTGCTGCGTCCCGTGGTCGTGGTGACGTTGGCGCTGTGCCTCGCGGATTGGCTGCTGGTTCAGGACCTGGGGTTCCTCGGAGGTCTCGGCACTGACCCGAACAGCATGGTCCCGATCGCGCTCGTCATAGGGAGCGGCTGTCTCGCCACGGCCCACGGGAGACCGCCGGAGCCCGCGGCGGGTTCCGGGCAACTCACGGCTGGCCGCGCTCCACCGCGGACGGCCGTGGGCCGGGAGTCCGCCTGGGGCCCGGTCATCAGGCAATGGCTTGCCGCCGTTACGCTGCGCACGCTGGTCTCCGCAGCGGCGTTCGGCCTCATTCTCCTGGGCGCAGGTTCCATAGCCCTGGCGCAAACCTGATAGCGCACTGGCGTGACGGGGGAAAAACCGAACGCAGGTACAGCCGCAGGGCGCTGGGCGTGAAGGGTGGCTGCGCACTGCCCGCCGACGGCCATGACCTGGGCGGGGACAATCGCGGTGACCCCGGTCCTGATGTCAGCGCCGCGGATGAGCGTGGTGTGGCCGACCCCCACCCCGGCTACGTCGGTGATGGACCGAGGCCACAAGTTGCCGGGCACATTGAAGCCGGGGTGAAGACCTTCTGTGCCAGGCGATGAGCAGGCACGCTGGACGGGTGCGCATCGTCAACGTCTGCCATAGGGGTGATCGGCAATGCTGAAGGAGGGGCAAGGCCGAGCCCTCCCGGGGGTAACCCTGGGGCTGCTTGGTGAGTTCACGGTGAACCAGGGAGATGAGCGCGTTGACCTCCCGTTGATGTCGCAGCGTCTGGTAGCGCTCGTGGCGCTCAGCGACTGGCCACCGTCGCGGGCGCGGATCTCGGGGTTGCTGTGGCCCGATGCCCCGGAAGCACAGGGGGCACGGTGCCTGCGGACGGCGATCTGGCGGGCATCGGCCGGTGGCTGCCGTGTTCTCAGTACCTGGGCACGTTGGCTGACCTCGCTGGCAGCGCTGGGTGGCGCTGACCGATGATGATTGACCCCGGCGCGGCGGAGCCACCGGCGCCCAAGTGGCCGTGCGTCACCGGATTTGCTGTGTTAGCCCGAAGTTGCTGTAGCTCTGTGTAGTTTCGTGCCCTATGACCAGCGGTCCCGGCTCGCCCTAGCTCACTGAATGTAGTCAGAATTTGTAGCGTGTCCTGACGTGAAGATGCGCCATGCAGCCGTATGATCAGGGTATGGC
>DASYYE010000327.1:0-30398 GCA_035946955.1 Streptosporangiaceae bacterium
CCCCCACACCGCCAGGCTCGGCTCATCAGCCCACTGCAGGTCATCAACGACCAACACCACCGGCGACTCGGCACACAGCTTGTCCACCGCCTCGGTCAGCTGCTCCATCGCCGCCAGCACAGGGTCATACGAACCGCTGACTACATTGCCCGCGTCACCTCCTGTCAAGCCGTGCACGTCGCCGACGCCGTGGGTGACAAAACAATCGAGCAGGACCCGCAGCGGGAACCGGCCGCCGAACTCGTCCGCAACCCCCCGCAGCACCCGGCAGCCCAGCCCCGCCGCTTCCGCCAGCCCGGCCGAGATCAGCGAGGATTTGCCGATCCCCGGCTCCCCCTCCACCAGCACCGAGCCGCCCACCCCGGCAGCGACCTTCCGCACCAGCTCACGCAGGTGGGCCTCTTCCAGGTCACGACCGACCAACCGGTACATCACCCCCGCCACCATGGCACGACCATTTCGCATGCTAACCCTGCGTCGGCACACCCGCACGTGACGTGCTCCGGGGTGGGCCGAGGCGGACGCGCGAGACCGCGCTGCTGGGGCAGCGACTCCAGGAAGGCGAGGAGGTCGCGGACCTGCCTGAACCCGGCGCGCGGCTGGGGGCGGTCTCCGCCTGCCCCCAGCCGCGGTGTCCCCCGTCGGTTACCCCCACTGGCCGGGCTGGTAGTCGCCGGCCGGCTGCTGGGTGATGACATTCAGGCGGTTGAAGGTGTTGATCACCGCGATCAGGCAGACCAGGGCGCCAAGCTGGTTGTTGTCGTAGTGCTTGGCCGCGTTCGCCCAGACTTCGTCGGAGACGCCACCGGCCGCGTCCGCGATGCGGGTGCCCTGCTCGGTGAGTTCCAGGGCGGCCCGCTCGGCCTCGGTGAAGACCTTCGCATCCCGCCACGCCGCCACCAGGTTGAGGCGGACCTGGCTCTCACCGGCGTGCAGCGCCTCCTTGGTGTGCATGTCGAGGCAGCCAGCGCAGCCATTGATCTGGCTGGCCCGGATCCTCACCAGTTCCTGGGTTGCGGCTGGCAGGCCCGAATCGGCCAGCGCCCGGCCAGCCGGGACGATGTACTTGACGAACTTCGCGACAGCCTCGCTGTCCTGGTAGCTAAGACGAGCTTCCATCACGGTCTCCCTTGTCGTTGGTCACACTTGGTTGACAGACCAGCCCGCCGCAATGTGACAACCGGCAGATGTGACCCGCCTCACAACGTCGCCAGGTGAGACACGGGTGGTGGCCGCGGCCCCCGTTCGCGGCCACCACCGGGACGTGGTCAGGCAGCCAGTTCAACGTCTGGCTGGGCCTGCGGGTCCCCGGCCCCGGCGGGCGGCGGCGGGCCCACCCGGATACCGCGCAGGAACACCGCGCTGAGCACGGCAGCCAGCACGGTGACGGCCGCGGCCCCGAGCGCGGCGTCGTTCAGGCCGTAGGTGAATGCGCTCCGGGCGGCCGTAAGGAGGCCACTGCCAAGGTGGCTGGGGAGCCTGCTGGCGATGGTCATCGCACCGCCGAGGGTGCTCTTGGCCGCGGTCAGTGCTCCCGCCGGGATGCCCGCGGGCGCGGCGGCCGCGAGGTGGGACCGGTAGGCCGCGATGCCGATGCTGCCGAGCACCGCGATGCCCAGTGAGGTACCGAACTCGGTTGCCGTCTCGACCACGGCGGCCGCGGCGCCCGCCCGCTCCGGCTGGACCGCTCCCATGATCAGCTCGTTGCCAACGGTCATCACCACGACAGTGCCGCCGGCATAGATGGCGGCACACGTCAGCAGGAGCCAGAGCGCGGAATGCGGGTGGACCTGGGTGAGCCAAGCGAAACCAGCCGCGGCCGCGAGGAACCCGGCCGCTGCGAGGTAGGCGCGGTCAACGCGCCCCGCGAGCAACTGGGCGGCCGGTGCCGCCGTCATCGTCCCGGCCATCGGCACCAGCGACCACAGCGCGGCGGTCAGCGGGCTCATGCCGCGCACCGACTGGAGGTACTGCGTGGCGAAGATGGCGAACCCGACGATCGCGAACATCGAGACCAGGTTCATCGCGACCGATCCGGCAAAGCCCCGGCTGCGGAACAGCCTCAGGTCGATCATTGGCGCGCGGCCGCGGGCCTGCCGGGCGATGAACATGGCGCCCACGGCCACGCCAGCCACGACCCACAGCACACGTGCCAGGTCCAGGCCGTCAGCGGCGATCTCCTTGATGCCGTAGATCACCGGCAGCACGGCGCCGAGCGAGAGCGCCGAGCTGGCCAGGTCGAACCGCCCGGCCTGCGGGGCGCGGAACTCCGGCACCAGCACGGGGCCGAGCGTGAGCAGCAAGACCATGAACGGGATGTTGATGAGGAAGACCGAGCCCCACCAGAAGTGGTTGAGCAGGACGCCGGACAGCACCGGCCCCAGTGCGATGCCGCTCATGGTCGCGCCGGTCCAGATGGCGATGGCGGTGCGGCGCTGTTTCTCGTCGTGGAACATGTTGCGGATCAGCGCGAGCGTCGAGGGCATCAGCGTCGCCCCGGCGATCCCCTGGACCGCGCGGGCGGCGATGAGCTGTCCGGCGGTGTGTGAGTAGGCCGCCCCCAGCGAGGCCAGGCTGAACGCCAGGGCGCCGGCCAGCAGCAGCCGCCGCCGGCCTATCCGGTCGCCCAGCGAGCCCATGGTGATGAGCAGGCCGGCCAGGACGAAGCCGTAGATGTCGAAGATCCACAGCTGCTGGGTGCTGCTCGGCTCCAGGTCCCTGGCGATGAAGGGGACGGCGAAGTACAGCACGGAGACGTCCATGGACACGAGCAGCAGCGGCAGCAGCAGCACGGCGAGCCCGGTCCATTCTCTGCGCCCGGCCCGTTCCTGGCCGGGGAGGGATGACTGATGAGTCGTCATGGCATGGACTGTACAGACGTCTGAGACGAACGTCTAGTACATTTGTCCCAGACATTGGTTTGAGACAGGACTATGCTGCTGACCGTGGGAAACCGAGAGGATCTGCTCGCCGGGGCAAAGCAGTGCCTGATCGAGAAGGGGTACGCGCGGACCACCGCCCGCGACATCGCGGCCGCCTCCGGGGTGAGCCTGGCGGCCATCGGCTACCACTTCGGCTCCAAGGACGCCCTGCTGAACCAGGCCATCTACGAGCTGATCGGGCAATGGGGCGAGGAGGTCGAACGTGCCCTGAGCGCCGAGGGTGCCCTGGACACGGACCCGCTGCGGCGGTTCGAAACGATCATGGAGCGGACGTTCGAGTCCTTCCGCGGCCCGGCACGCGGGCTCTGGACCGCCCAGCTGGAGCTCATGGGCCCGTTGGAGCACAACGATGAACTGCGCAGATTCCTCGCCGGGGTCCAGAGCGAGGCGGCGACGGGGCTGGCTGAGCTCTTCCTCGGGATCGACCCGGCCACCGACCCCGCAGCCGCGCAGCAGGCCGGCGCGGTCCTGCACGCAATGTTCATCGGCTTCATCGTGAAGTGGTTCATGGACCCGGAGAAGGGACTGAGCGCGCCCCAGCTGGCCGAGGGGATGCGGATCATCGGCGAGTACATGAGCGGCACCGGCCGCACCATCACCTGACACGGCGCGCGGCCAAAAGTTTGCCTTCCGGGTTAGGTGGTAGGTCTCGGCGGGTGAGCACTGCAACCGGGATCGGCCGCATCAGCCTGGTGACTGTCCCCACGCCGAACCAGGACAAGGCGATCGAGTTCTACGAGTCCATCGGTTTCGAAAAGCGCACGGACGTCCCGTTCGGCGGCGGCTACCGCTGGGTGGAGGTCTATCCGCCCGAGGGGACGGTCGGGATCGCACTGGCCCCGCCGCGGCCCGGCACCGATGTCACCCCGGTCGAGACGGGGATCACGCTGACCAGCACCGATATCGACAGGACCCACGCCGCGATGAAGTCACTCGGTGCCGACGTCGACTCCGAGGTCGCGAGGATGGGTGACCCGGTGCCGCCGATGTTCTGGCTACGGGACCCGTCCGGTCATGCGCTGCTGGTGGTCGAGCAGCGCTGAGGGCAGTGGTGGGCTGGGAAGCCTGATATTTGTCATGCCAGAAACATGACATGAGGTTGAGTTATCCGGTTGTGCGTGACTGCCAGAATTACTGCCATGACACAGCCGTTCCCGGAAAGTACCGTGCTGGCTGGACAAGCCGCCTCGGTCGGGCTCGTGGCGCCGCCAGCAATCGAACTGCGTGGCATACACAAGCACTTCGGCCACGTCCACGCCGTCAAAGGCGTGGACCTCACTGTGGCGTCCGGCGAGATCGTCGCGTTCCTCGGCCCCAATGGGGCGGGCAAGACCTCCACCATCGACATAACCCTGGGCCTGTCCCGCCCCGGCGCCGGCCAGGTGTCGGTGTACGGGATGGCGCCGCGCCGCGCGATCGCGCACGGCCTGGTCTCGGCGGTCATGCAGACCGGCGGGCTGCTCAAGGACCTCACCGTGGGCGAGACCGTCGCCTACACGGCGAGCCTGTTCGCCAGCCCGCGGCCAGCACAGGAGGTGCTGACACGGGCCGGCATCGCCAAGATCGCCGACCGCAGGGTCGAGAAGTGCTCCGGCGGCGAGCAGCAGCGGCTGCGGTTCGCCATGGCCCTGGTATCCGACCCTGACCTGCTGATCCTGGACGAACCGACCACCGGCATGGACGTGGAGGGCCGCCGCAGTTTCTGGGCGGCGATCCGGGAGGACGCCGAGCGTGGCCGCACGGTCCTGTTCGCCACCCACTACCTGGAAGAAGCCGACGCCTACGCCGACCGGATCGTGCTGATCCGGCTGGGCGAGATCGTCGCGGACGGCACCCCCGCGCAGATCAAGGCACTCGCGGCCTGCCGGACAGTCCGTGCCACGCTGCCCGACGCGAGTGTGGCCGAGCTGCGGGACATCCGGGGCGCCAGCGACGCCGAGGTCCGCGGCGACACCGTGCTGATCCACTGCACCGACAGCGACGCCGTTGCCCGCCACCTGCTGACACGCACCCAGGCGCGGGACCTGGAGATCACCACGCGTGGCATCGAGGACGCCTTCCTCGCCCTGACCGGCGACCACGCCGATGCCACTGGGAGCATTGGAGCGACCCGATGACCACCCACACAGTCACGACGGCCGAAATCGCCGCGCGCCGCACACCCCCCGCCGGTGGCTTCAACCTCACCGCGCTGGGGCTGGAGATCCGCCGGCTGCTCCGCAACCGCCGGACCGTGATCTTCACGATGATCACACCGACAGTGTTCTTCCTGCTGTTCGGGCTGAACCACGCGTACGCGACGCAGTCGGATGGCGCAGGCAGCCACGGCAACGTCTCGGCGGACATCCTGATCAGCATGTCGCTGTACGGCGCGGTCATCGCGACCACCGCGGGCGGCGCCATGATCGCGATCGAACGGTCACAGGGCTGGAGCAGGCAGCTCCGGATCACGCCGCTGTCGCCCATGGCCTACATCGCGATGAAGGTCATGACGGCCATGGTCCTGTCCGCCGTGTCCGTGGCCGTTGTCAACATCGTCGGCGCGCTCACGGGCACCCCCTCGATGCCGCTGTACGTGTGGGCCTCCTCCGCCGCGTCGGTGTGGGTCGGTTCGCTGCTCTTCGCGGCGTTCGGGCTGTTCATGGGCTACCTGCTGCCGACCGAGAACGTCATGCAGATCATGGGCTTCGTGCTGATGCTGCTCTCCTTCGGCGGCGGCCTGTTCATCCCGCTGAGCACCTACCCGCACCTGCTGCAGGTGCTCGCCAAGTACACCCCGCTGTACGGGCTGAACCAGCTCGCGCACGCGCTGATCAGGGGCACCTCGTTCGACGGCTGGTGGGCACTCAACGTCGTGGCGTGGCTGGCCATCTTCGTCGGCGGCGCCGTCTGGCGGTTCCGTGGCGACACCGCACGCGTCTGAGGCCGTCAACACGGCACACTCCGGTGCCATGGCTGTCGAACTCGTCCGCAGCACCCGGCTGTTCCCCGGCGTCCCGTACGCCTACGCCGCCGAGGCCCGCCCGCTGGGCCTGGTCTTCACCGCGGGGGCCTGCCCACTCGATGAGAAGGGGCAGGTCGTCGCGGCCGGCGACGTCAGGGCTCGGCGACCATGACGTGCCGGGCACTCTGCTCGGGGTCGCCGTCCTTGGCTACCCGGACCAGCTCGTCGAGATCGAGGCGGTCGCGGTCACCACTGGGTCGGATGCCAGTCGTCCGTGCACGTGGTCGTCGTGACGCATCCCCAGGCCGTCCTGGGAAGCCGAGCGCAGGAGGCCCTCGAGGACGAAGCCAGCCCTCGACGCCACCCCGCACGAGGCGACGTTGGCCACGGCATGTTCGAGCTGGATGCGAACGAGCCCGAGTTCGCTGAAGGACCACTGGGTGACGATGGCGACTACCGTGCTGCCCACCCCGCGCCGGCGCTGCCAGGGAGCTACCCGGTAGCCGATCTTGGCGGTCGCGTGGTCGTGGTCGACCGCGAATATCGAACAGTTCGCCACCAGCCGGCCGGTCGGGCGGTCGACCGCGTGCCAGGTGGCGTGCGTCCCGTCGCTCCAGTCGGCACCCCTGGCGCACCATGCGCGCGCTGTCTGGATATCGACGACGGCCGGGGCCGGATTCCACCGCACCACGTCAGGGTCGGCCAGCATGGCCAGTGCGTCCGCGGCGTCCTCCTCCCGCGGGCGGCGCAGCAACAGATGGCCGGTCATCAACTCCACAGCGGGCACGCTATCGAAGCAGGACATACATGGCACTGCACATGTCAGTCGTACAGCCGCCCGAGCAGGGCTCCCTGTCCTGACTGGAGAATGTGGGCGGCTTCGAGCGGCACCCAGAAGCATTCGAAGTGCGTCGGTTCCTGCTCACCGTCGTGGTCTTCCTGGCTGGCCCACCGCTGTGGAGCCGGCCCGGCCAGTTCCAGGTGGAAGACGTGGCGCCGCTGGACCTCGAAGCGGTAGGGGCTGATGTCGTAGCAGGTCTCACCGAGCTTGGCCACGATCTTGAACTCGGACAGTCCGGTCTCCTCACGCGCCTCGCGCAAGGCGGCGGCCTCGGGTGCCTCACCGTCGCGGACGCTGCCCGCCGGAACCTGGATGCCAACCTCTTCGCAGCTGTAGTCCGTGTGCCGCAGGACCAGCAGCTTCCCGTCACGGACGATGTAACACAGCACCTTGTCCTTGGTGACCTTCGCAGGCAACGCAGCACCCCTTCTGTCTATCGAGTCCTGTCATCGAGGCGCTCGCGGTCACGCCGTTACGGTAGGTCAGTGGAATACATCCCCGCCGTGGGACTGACCGCCGCGACAGTCGCCACGGCAGTCACCGAGCTTGTGAGAGAGGCGCACTCAGCCCGCTGGCTCGTGGCCCTCGACGGTCCCGGTGGGTCAGGGAAGACCGTACTCTCCGAAGCGTTAGCGCCAAAGGTCAATGGAACCGTGGTCCACGGTGACGACTTCTACCGTGTCATGCCAGACGCCGAGCGCCTCCTGCTCGACGCCGAGCAGGGGTATGGACAGTACTTCGACTGGGAACGCCTCCGTGACCAGGTCCTGGCGCCGCTGCGCGCTGGGCGGCCGGCCTGTTACCAGCAATACGACTGGGCCATCGGCGCGCTCGGGCAGTGGCTCACAGTCCCGCCGTCTGGCGTCGTGATCGTCGAAGGCGTCTATTCGATGCGCCCCGAACTATCCAGCCTGTACGACTTCACAGTGTTCGTGGAAACACCCCGCGAGGTCTGCAGCCAGCGGTGCCGTGCCCGTGGCAACACAAGCGACTGGATCAACCGCTGGCGGGCAGCCGAAGACCACTACCTCCACACCGCGCGCCCCCGTGACCTCGCCGACCTCGTCGTGGCTGGCAGCTAAGCGCAAAAGATCCCCCGAAATGGACACCGGCCTCCGCCCCGAACTGCTAGGCCCAGCACGACCTTCTGCGGGTGTGAGAGGGGCATTTCCATGATCATCAGAGGGCTGCGACTCGTGCCGCGTGGCGCAGGTGGGCCTGGTTGTGGGTTTTCGACAAAGATTGTCCCGTGCCAAAGTACAAACGATCATCGTGACGATGATCGATGTACCGCCGCGTACAAAAGGGTGGCCCGCAGCAAACCCCACAACCCTGTCCACCAAGATCGATGTGCGCTCACGGACAAAGAGTGGCCCGAAGCAAAACCCACAACCCTGTCCACCAAGATCGATGTGAGCTCACGGACAAAAGTTTCTCCGTATCGGTACATCGATCATGGGCTGACGCCCCTGGCAGGCCCGGTCAGGCCTGAGAATGATCGATGTCCCGTCACAGCCAAAAGTGTGTCCTGCAACAAAAGGGACAACCGGGGATCCATTGACCTGGGCGCCGTTGCCTGGCCCGTTGCATCCCGTGGCGCCCGGCTGGGATCAGGTCTCGCTTGCCTCATTGGGATTTACCCAGGCATGCTGACCGTACCGATGAGCGCTGTCCCTCTTGTCGCGGGGAGAGCGGACCTGCGAGGAGGCAGCGTGAAGCGCTGGGTGGTTGCGGGGGTTATGGCGCTGGCCGCTGGGAGCGGAATCGTCACGCCGGGGGTGGCGCGGGCGAGCAGTTCTGCCTGGTACCAGGTCTACCAGTCGACCGCCACCGGGTCCTTCTTCCGGGTCGCCGCGGTCAGCGCGAGCGACATATGGGCGGTGGGTGATACCTACACCGCGGCGGGCCATACGATCTACCAGCCGTTTATCCGGCATTTCAATGGCAGCTCGTGGCAGGCCATCACGATTCCGGGTGGCTCGGGTTCCACTGCCGACTGGGTGTCGGCGTCGGCGGCGGACAACGTCTGGGTAGGCGGGCTCGCCAACACCTCAGTCGCCACCACCGTGGTGTACCAGTGGAACGGTGCCCAATGGGGAAAGATCCCGATGCCCGCGATGACGTACCTGCAGGGCGTCGTCGCGCTCGCCCCGGACAACGTGTGGGCCTTCGGCACGTCCGGCACCGTCGCTGACGACCTCTTCCACTGGAACGGCTCCAAGTGGCAGGGCTACCTCTCCGATAGCGTCAACTTCGTCCCCCAGGGGATCTCCGCGTCATCGCCGGATGACGTCTGGGTGTCGGGGTTCGCATTCTCAGGCTCCAAGCACGTGGTAGCCGCCTACCGCTGGGACGGGAGTGCGTGGCACCCGGTCACCATGCCGCATCCGGTGTTCAACAACGCCGGCCCAGAGGTCACGGCCGTGTCGGGCAACAACATCTGGATCGGCTGGGACGACAACACCACGGCGCACGCGCTGCACTGGGGTGGGCGCCAGTGGCACACCGTGACCGCCCCCTACTACGCCAATACCCTCAACATCGCCCCGGACGGGAAAGGCGGCTACTGGTTCGGCGCGCAGGCAATCTTCGCCGCAGGCACGTGGACGAGCGAGCAGGTGCCCGCGTTCACCGGCGGCTTCGGCGGTGTGGCCCGGATACCGGGCACCACGTCCTTCCTCCTGACCGCCGGGGTGCAGACGGGCACGCCCGCAACCGAGAAGCCAACGATCTTTCAGTTCGACCTCTAACAGCGCCCTGCCGCGCCGCGCGGTGGCGCTGCGGGTCAGTCATAGCGGACAGCCGAGGACCTGGCCACCGCCCGCGCCTGCGATATGGGCAAACGAACCCGTATGGGCACTCCCGCCGTCAGCCGTGATTCGCATACCGTGATTCGCATTATGGTGCATCCACTGGATTCCACAGTAGGCTCCCGGCATGGACAGGAGCAGGCAGGTTGCTGAGGCACCTGACGGCCGCACGCTCACCTTTGCGGAGTGGGGGGACCCGGATGGAGTCCCGGTGTTTGCGTTGCACGGGACGCCTGGCTGCCGGCTGAACCGCCACCCCAATGAGGCGCTCATCCGCTCAGCGGGGGTTCGGATGGTCACCTATGACCGGGCCGGGTATGGCGGCTCGGACCGGCACCGCGGCAGGGCCGTCGCCGACGACGTCGGGGACGTCGCCGCGATCGCTGACAGTCTCGGTATCGGGGCCTTCTCGGTATTTGGTGGCTCCGGTGGTGGCCCGCATGCCCTCGCCGCTGCTGCCTTGCTGGGCGACCGGGTCATCCGGGCCGGGTGTGTCGTGGGAGTAGCGCCTTATGACGTCCTCGGGGAGGAATGGTTCACCGGGATGGACCCGGAGAACGTCAAGGAATTCGGGTGGGCGCTGGAGGGTGAGGAACGCCTGGTCTCCGAGTTGGAGCGGCTTGACCAGCAACTTCGCCAGCAGGTAGCGGCTGATCCGGCCACCATGCTCGGCAATTACGAGTTGTCGGAGGCGGATAGGAAGGTGCTGGCCCGCGAGGACCTGGCTGAGACCTTGCGGGAAGCAACCCTGGAACAGACGCGCAACGGAGTGTGGGGCTGGGTCGACGATGACCTCGCCTTCATGTCGCCCTGGGGTTTCGACCCAGCCGCGATCACCGTGCCAACCCAGATTCGTTACGGAACCTCCGACGTCCTGGTCCCTGCTCACCACGGCGAATGGCTGGCCCGGACGGTGCCGGGCGCGGTGGTGAGGGTGAACACACTCGGGCACCTGGGAGACCCAGACGCTGACCTGGTCGAGCGCCTTGGGTGGCTGACCGGCTCAAGCACCTGACGAGGGAGAGAACCTGGCGAGGAACCGCTCGATCGGGGGGAGACTCAGGTCGGTCCGCCAGAACGCCTGCAGATGGCCCATTCCATGCAGCGCGACCGCGAGGCCGTCGGGCACCGTGTTGGCCGCCCTCTGGCCGAGGGCCCACCAGTCCTGCTCGTCGTCGCCGACCCCGAGCAGGAACAGCGTCGGCACTGCCATCCGCGTGGCGTCCGGCCAGAACGGTGCAGCGGTGGCGAACGTTTCGTAGGCGCCCGCGAACGTCGCCGCGTCGGTGGCGCACAAGTGGTCCAGCAGCCACGCTGGCGGCGGTTGTGACTCGCTGGCCGCCATCTTCTCGATGACGGCCCGGGTGCCATCAGCCATCACCTTGTCCGCGTCAGCGCGCAGGCCCGCCGGATCCTCCTCGGCGTCGGGCACCGAGTCGAGCGCAACCAGGCCGGCGAGGCGCCCGGGGTGCGCCGCGGCCAGGGCATAGCCGATCTGCGCCCCCTGGGAGTAACCGACCATCACGGCACGCTCGACCCCCGCGTCGTCCAGCACCGCGACCACGTCCTCGACGTAGCAGCGCATGTGGTGGCCTGCCATGTCCGGCGGCGACTGGCTGCGGCCATGCCCGCGGTGGTCGAACAGGATGTGCCGGTAGCCCGGCAGGGCCGCGATATACCCGGCCTGCTCCCACATGGTTGAGTCACCGCAGCCACCAGTGTGCCACAACACCGGCAGCCCGTCACCAGACTCGGTGTAGAACAGGCGGAGCCCGCCACTGTCCACGTACGGCATTACCGCCCCCAATCAGCCGGTCGGCCCATTGTGCCGCGACGCTCCCTGTAGCTCAAGGAGATGATCATGTCCAGGGCGCTGTCCACCCAAGCAGCGTGTGACCTGGCCGCCCGGATGCTCGGGCAGGCCGTGGATGACGCGGTCGAGGTGCCAGCGTTCGCGGGCAGCCAGGTGTTCCGCATCGCGGGCCATGGGCTGGTGGCGTTCTTGAAGCTGGCCGATGCTGACGACCTGCGGCGTGAGGTCGCCGTGATCGAGCTGCTTGGCCCGCGTGGCGTGCCGGTCCCCGTGGTCGAGGCCGCGGACCCGGCCGGCGCGACGCACGGGATCCCGTGCGTCCTCGGCGACTTCCATCCCCGCCACGTCTACGCGGACTGCGGCCGGGTCACGGCGTTCATCGGCTGGGGCGATGCTACCGTCGGCGACCCCCGCTGCGACCTGGCCCGCATCTTTCACTCCGCGGTCATGGAGCACGGCTTTGGTTACGGGCTTGCCGTCATGGACCGCTTCCTGGACGGCTACGGCGATGCCCCATGGCTCCGGACGGACCCCACCCAGGTGCTCATGGTCTACACGGTCGTGTTCATCCTCTGGTCCATGCATGGCGAGTTCGCCGCGGGCACCCCCTGGCCGCCCTGGTGGCCCGCCCAGCGCGCAGCCCTGCAGCTCATCCTCGACGAGCTCGCCTACTGATCCCGTTCGGCGCCTGTGCCGTCATGCCGCCCACTGGCAGGGCACCGGGGGAGCTCTACCGGGCGGGCAGGTGTGCGATCACGGCGTCAAAGAGGTCCGTGCCGGTCCGCTCGGTGCGGGGGGTGAGGGTGCCGAGGCCGTGGAGCCCGGTAGCTGGGAGCTCCCAGCGGACCCGGTGTGGGTCGAGTTCGCTGATCGCCTGGTACCAGTCCCGGAGCGGGGCAGCGAGCTGCCGGTGGAGGTCAAAGTTCCGGCGCCGCCTGGTCAGGTCGCCGTCGCGGCGGGCAGCCAGGGTGGCCTGGTCTGGGATGGCGACGAGGACCAGGTCGGCGAGGCCGAGCTGATGCTCGGTGAAGAGCTGGCGGGTGGCGGCCAGTTCAGCGTGCCAGGCAACGGTCGTGGCGTGGCCGGTCTGCCAGAGGGACCAGGTGTAGTGCAGCTTGAACGGGGCGGTGTCGCAGACCGCGATGTGGTGGCGTTGTTCGGTGTGGCACGCCGCGGCCCACCGGGCAGCGCTGACCTGCGCCCAGTGCGCCGCCGCCCCGGTGGGGTGGAGGTCGCGGTCAGGGCCCGGGCTGGGCCTGCCCTCGCCGACCACGGTGCGCTCGTGGCAGTGCGCTGCGACCCAGGTGGTCTTGCCGACCGCGCTGGGGCCGTCCACCACGATGATCATGTAGACCAGGCATGGCCGTCGCTGGTCACTGGCGGGCGCCGTTGACCCAGGCCGCGACGTCGGCGACGACGCTTGAGTCCATCCGGCCAAGCTGCGCCATCTCAATGACGGCCAGGGCCGATTCGGCCGGCGTGGTCTCCATGGGTTCCTGCCGATCTGGTGTCGTTGGCCTGGGCGTCATACGTCGCGACGGGTGACCACGGCGGTGGCGACCAGCAGTGCCGCGGCTGGCCAGGCGATGAGCACCAGCATGGACAACCCGGGGGAGAGCAGGCTCGTCGAAGATCAGCGCAGGAGGGTCTGCCAGCAGCGCGGCGGCGATGCCGAGGCGCTGTTTCATGCCCAGCGAGAACTCCCTGATCCGCCGGCCCGCCACGGCCTCCAGCCCGGTGAGTTCGAGCGCCTGGGTGACCCGTTCCCGGCGGATCCCATTGCTGCGTGCGAGGGACAGCAGGTGCGACCAGGCGGTGCGCCCGCCGTGCACGGCCGTCGCGTCGAGCAGCGAGCCGGCCTCATGCAGTGGGCGGACGATCTCCTGGTAACGGCGCCCGCCGACCAGTGCGGTGCCCGAGGTGGGCGCGTCCAGGCCAAGGATCACCCGCATCGTCGTCGTCTTCCCGGCGCCATTGGGCCCGAGGAACCCGGTCACATGCCCGGGACGCACCGCGAAGCTCAGGCCGTCTACCGCGGTGACGGCGCCGAAGCGCTTGGTGAGCTGGTCGACCTCGATCACGACCGGGCTGGCTGTGCCGCGGCGCGGGACGTATGACCCGCCTGTGACCATGACTGGCTTGTCCGGGTAGGTGTCCGGCAGGCTGCCCGGCGCTCCCCGGACCTTCCCAGCCGCCAGGTAGACCAGGCCGCCCCACGGGACCGAGATGCAGATCACCAGGGCCCAGGCCCACTTGGGCATGTAGCGCACTTTCGCCCGGGCCAGGTCGGCCAGGCAGACAACGACGAACGCGACCGCCAGGACGAGGATGACGACCACCACGGCAGGTCCCAGTGGGTGGGCCCTCATGCCTCGCCTCCCCGCGGCGCATCATGCAACGCTCACAACATTATGGACACCGACGTGTCCCAGCCCCGGCTCGCCAACGCCCCAGCCCCGGCTCGCCAACGCCCCAGCCGGTGGCCGCCGCCGCCGAATGGTCTACACGGTCTTCCTGCCTGCCCCAGATCAAGCCGCGTCACGCGACGGAGGTAGCCCAGGTACCTAGTTGGAGGGATACGCCGCCGGGGTGCACGGAGGTAGCGTGCGGGTGTGCTGGACCAGGTGCGACGCAGGGCATGGGGGCTAACGGGCCGGCTGGTCGCCTCCTACATTCTCGTCACGCTCGCCGTGGTGGTGCTGGTCGAAGCGCTCGTACTCGGCTACGAGGCACCCCAGCTGGTGAACGACACCCAGCTGCAGGCCCAGGTGAGCGCCACCGCGCAGGCCTACGGCCAGCAACTCACCCAGCGTTATCCCAATGGCGTGCCAGCCGGGACCGTGCTCGGCGACCCCGTCCTTCCTGGAAAGGAGGCGGAGGCCCCGCCGAACCCATACGGCAGCACGCTGACGGTCCCGGCGATCACCGGCCCGGTCCGCAGCCACCAGGCGGTCATCGCGGTCGTGGTGATCGCCGCCGACGGAACGGTCGCCGCGTCCTCCGCACCATCGCGGTACCCGCCAGGACGGCCCGCGGCCAGCGAGCTCCCCGCTGCGGCGGTCACCGCGGACGACCACATCGGCAGGCCCGGTGGTATCGGCAAGCCCAGTGACATCCCGCCCGGCGGCATCGGGTCCACGCCGTACGGCAGCGTGTACTGGTGGATCTGGCCGACGGGCCGGGCCGGCACCCGGCTGCGGGCGAGCGCGCCGGGACCGGTCGCCGCCGTCTACGTCCAGGCACCATGGTCGAGCGGGTTCATCAACCCCATCCGCGTCTGGGACGAGCTGGGCCAGCAGTCCGGCACCGGCGTGCTGCGGTCGGGTGCCTACGCACTGCTCTTCGCCATCGTGCCGGTCGGCGTGCTGTTCGGCCTGCTGGCCTCACGCCGCCTCGTCCGCCGGATACGCCGCCTGGAACAAGCCACCCTCGCGGTCGCTGACGGCGACTACACCGTCACTCTGGCCGAGTCCGGCCGGGACGAGGTCGGCCGGCTGGAGGCGAACTTCACCACCATGACCCGCCAGCTCGGATCCGCACTGGCCGCCGAACGGCAGCGCGCCACCGGCGACGCCCGCGCCACGGAACGGGCACGGATCGCGCGGGAGGTCCACGACACGATCTCCCAGCACCTGTTCGGCCTGCGGATGATCGCCGCCGGGATGCGCCGCGCAGACCCAGGCAATCAGCAGGTGCAAGCGGTCGAGCGCATCAGCGAGGAGGCACTGCGCGACATGCAGGCGCTGCTGATCGAGCTGCGCCCGGCCAGTCTGGACGGTGCCGGGCTCGCCCCGGCCCTGCAGGAGGTCTGTGCGGCCTACCACCACCGGCTCGGCGTCACCGTCGACGCGAACCTGGACGACGTCACCGTCCCCGCGCCTGTCGAGCACGCCCTGCTGCGCATCACCCAGGAGGCATGCACAAACGCCATCCGGCACGGCAACGCCCGTCGGCTTGCCGTGTCCCTGACCCACCAGGACGGGCAGGTCGAGCTTGCCGTCCGCGACACCGGCACCGGCTTCGACCCGGCCGCACCGCACGCCGGCTCCGGGCTGGCCCACATCCGTGACCGGGTCGCCGAACTCGGCGGCACCCTGGACATCGACAGCGCCCCCGGGCGCGGCGCAACGCTGACCGTCCGGGTGCCGGTGCCGTGACGATCCGCGTAGTGATAGCCGACGACCACCGCGTCGTCCGGGACGGACTGTGTTACCTGCTCGGCCAGGAACCAGACGTCGAGGTCGTCGGCGAAGCCGGAGACGGCCGGCAGGCGGTAGACATCGTTGCCGCCACCCACCCGGACGTGCTCCTGCTCGACCTGTACATGCCCGGACTGGACGGGCACGCCGTGCTCGCCGCACTGCACGACGCGCCGCAGCGGCCTGCCGTTGTCGTGCTCACCTCCGCCACCGACGACGAGCACCTCGTCCGGGCCGTGCGCGCTGGCGCGACCTCCTACCTGCTCAAGACCGCCCCGGCAGAGGATGTCATCGCCGCGGTCCGCGGCGCTGCCACAGGTAGCGCCAGCCTCAGCCCCGAGCTGCTGACCCGGCTCACCCGGGCGCTGCGCCGCCCACCACCGCCGGACCCGCTGCAGCCACTCTCACCGCGCGAACGCGAGGTGCTCCGGTTGATCGCCCGCGGTCACAGCAACCGGCAGATCGCACAGGACCTGGCGATCGGCGAGCAGACCGTCAAGACCCACGTCCGCAGCATCCTCGCCAAACTCGGCCTGCAAGACCGCGTCCAAGCGGCGATCTTCGCCCTCCGCCACCAAACCGGCAGCTACCGGCACGGACCATAACCGCACGGGGTCGACGTTTCGGCTCACGATCCACGCGTGCTTGCCCACCTGCCGTCCCCGCGCGAACCCGTACTGCTCGAACAGCTCGACCGTGGCGCTGAACAAGAACCGGTCCTGGGCTACGCGGCCGGTGGTGGTCTCCGAGATCGCTTCGACCAGACCGCCCCCTGCGGCGGCGATCTGCGCGAGGGCGCCCCCGAGCCCGGCCCGCGCGACCCCCTGGCCGCGGTGCCGCTTGTCAACGAATATGCAGGTGATCCGCCACCGCGCAGCAGGCGGTGGGTCTTTGCGGTACTCGCGGCCGTGCTTGAGGAGCAGCTCGTCCGGGCTGCCGTACTGGCACCAGCCCTGCGCCAGCCCCTGCTCGTCGAAGACCATCGCCGCATGCGCCTCGCCCGCCCGCACGAGCTGCTCCTTGAGCGTGCGGGGATCGCTGACCCTGCGCTGGTACACCGAATGGAACGCGATGCACCAGCAGCCCCCGTAGATCCCGTTGTTGCGTTCGACCAGGTCCGCGAATGCATCCCAGGTGGACGCGTCCAGCGGCCGGATCGTGAAAGGCGCGCTGCTGAGCTGGCTCGCCGACCCGGATGCCGGTGATGGGCGGCGGTCAGGCATGGGCCGCCCCGGCCAGCAGGCCGGCGAGCTCGGCCGGGCGGGTGAACATCGGCCAGTGGCCCGACTCGATGTCGACGTAGTCGATGTGGCGGGCCTTGGCGAGCTCCGGCACCTCGCCCCCGTCGATCCACTCCCGCGCCTGGGCAGGGGAGAACTCAGGGCAGACCAGCGTGACCGGCACGTCGAACCGCCGCTCGTCCCGCAGGTGCACGACCCCCTTCGTGACACCTTCGGGGACCGGGACCGCGGCAGCCGCGAACCGGCGACGCTGCTCCTCGTCGAGGTCGGCGGAGTCTGGGCCGTCGAACGGCCCCCATCCGGGGAACGGCATGACGCCGTCTGTCACCTCGAAGAAGTCGGCGTACGTCTCGCCATCACCGGACGCGAAGCCCCCGATCATCGCGACCCGCGCCACCTTGTCCGGCCGGGCATCAGCCGCCATCCACGCGAGCGTGCAGGCAGCCGAATGACCAACGACCACCACGCTGCCAGCAGCGGCATCGACTGCGGCCACCACGGCGCCATGCTGGTCAGCGAGTGTCGCCGTGGCCGGTGGCACTCCCTGACCAGGCAGCCATACAGGCACGCCTTCGTGGCCCAGTGCCCGCAGAGGTGGGACGACCGCGTCCCATGCGGACCCGTCGAGCCACAGGCCGGCTACGAGTATGAAGTCCATGGTTATGACCGTAGAGGCATTACCGGACGATCGGCTTCCGGTTAACCGGCGGTTTCTCCTACGCTCATAGCGTGGTACCCACGGTCAGCCCCACGGCCCGCGCGCTGCGGACACTCGAGATCCTGCAGATCCAGCCCGGCACGACCGCCGACGAGATCGCTGAGCGCCTCGGGGTCACAGAACGCGCGGCACGCCGCTACGTCGCGATCCTGCGAGAGGCCGGGGTGCCCGTCGAGTCCTCGCGCGGCCGGTACGGCGGCTACCGGCTCGGCCGCGGAATGCGGCTGCCACCGGTCGTCTTCACCCAGGACGAAGCACTGGCCCTGGTGATGGCCGTGCTCGAGGGCCATCCCGCGGCGACCGGCAACGGCGAGCTGGCAGGTTCGGCACTGGCCAAGGTCATCCGGACGCTGCCGGAGAGTGTCGGCCACCAGGCCGCGGCGCTGCGCGAGTACGCCTCAGCAGCACCCGACCGCCGCTCTGCCTCCCCCGACCCCGTCGTGACCAGCGCACTCGTCGTAGCCGTCGCGTCGAGGCACCGGGTACGGCTGGCGTACCGGAGCCAGGCAGGCAGCGAATGGGAGGCCGAGGTCGACCCGTGGGCGGTCGTGGTCCGCCACGGACGCTGGTACCTGCTGTGCCACTCCCACCGTGCGGGGGCGGTCCGCAGCTACCGGGTCGACCGGGTCCGCGCCGTCGAGCACACTTGCCACTCGTTCACCCCGCCCGATGGACTGGACCCGGTCGTGGCGCTTGAGGAGAACCTCGGCGAGGGCTGGGACTTCCCTGCCCGCGTCGTGTTCAAGGCGCTCCCCTCCGAGGTGGCGCCGTGGGTCCGCCCGCCAATGGGGCGCCTCGAAGCGCACCCCAGCGGGTGCGTGCTGGTCGGCAGCACCAGCAACCCGGCCATGTACGCACAAGAGTGGCTGGCGACCATACCGTTCGCCTTCCGGGTCGAGGGCGGCGGCGAACTGCGCGCCGCCGTGGCAGCGCTCGCGTCACGGTGCGCGGCCGCGGTCGCAGACGACCCTGGACAGCCCACCTGACGCGCGGGACTAGAACAGCCGGATGGCCGTGAGCCAGTAGTAGAGGATGTAGGCGCCGGCCAGCCACAGCAGGGTGGCGCTGGCCCAGTTGATCCGGCCCCGCAGGGCCTGCGCCCGCTTGATGATGCCGTCGCCGAACCATGCGGTGGCAATGGTGAACAGGGCCAGCACGACGCCCATGCCGACGCCGAACAGGACGAACTGCCCGGTCGCGTCGGCGAGCCCGTGGAGCTGGAACGACGTGCCCACCACGCCGAGGAACACCGGCAGAGTGCACCCCAGCGACGCCAGTCCATAGGCCATGCCATAGGCGGCGTAACCAGCCAGGCTGCGGTTGCCGGTCGCCGCCCTGAAGTGCTGGGCCATGCGGGGCCCGAGTCCCGTGGACAGTTCCCTGCCCGATGCCAGCACGCCCGCGAGCAGGACCAGGCCCACGCCCACGGCCGTGCCCACCCACGGCAGCGAGGACGTCAAGGCGGCGGCAGCGACGTTCGCCAGGATCCCGGCCAGGCCGAACAGCAGGACGAAGCTGGCGGTCACGGCGGCGCTGACCGCGATGGCACGCCGCGTCAGGCCGCCGCGTACGCCCCGTTCGTCCCCGAGGTAGTACCCGAGGTAGGCGGGCAGGAGCACGAACCCGCACGGGTTCACCGAGGCGACCGCGCCCGCCACGAACGCGTACCCAAACGGCGCCTTGGTACCCAGCGACAGGAACAGGCCCGAGATACGCGCGGATATCGACTCCACGAACACCAGCGGCCCCAGGTTGGCCGGGGACGCACGCACCGCGGCGGCCACAGCCAGCAGGAGCACAGCGACGCTGATGCCCACGGCCAGCCATACCCGGCCCGGCCGGTGGAGCGCCGGTTCTCCGGCGGTCATGCCTTGTCCACTGACGAAACTCCGCCCGCTACCGCAGGAGTGGGCGGATGGCGGACAGGAGCTGGGCGCTGGTTCCGAGCACCGTGCCGCCCTGGCTCAGCACCGGCCCGGGGACCGCACCCCACCGCGCAGTGGGGGAGAACAGCAGGTAGTAGTCCCAGGTCGGGCCCCCCGAGTTGGTCACGTGCTGGGAGAACCACTGACTCGACACCGCGTTCTGGTCCCAGAACGTCGTGACCCGGCTGTCCGGGAAGACCGACGGGTTGATCGAGCCGCGGGAGGCGCCCATGAACGGCACCCACACCACCAGCACCCGCAGCGCCGGATCGGCTGTCCTGCTCAAGATGTTGCTCTGCACCCAACTGGCGCCCGCGAGACAGGTCATTCAAGTGGGGGAGAGGATCAGGACCAGGCGTGGGCGCCCGTTGTCCCGGTTGAACACCGACCTCAGCGTCGAGATGCTGTTCAGCGAAACCGGGCCGTTGCTGCGCGAGCCTGCGCCCCCACTGCCTCCGGGGCCCTGCGCACACGACGCGAGGGCCAGGCCCATCGCGGCCGCCGCCACCCACCGGGTCGGCCGCGGCCCCAGGCGCCTGCCGTGAGCTGCCCGCACCCCTATCTGCCTCCTCTGACCACCACCAGCATGACACCCCCACCGATCACGGTGCCACGCCCGCACGGTCACGCTTGGGTGAAGGGTGAGTGCCACCCACCACCAGCGTGACACCAGACCTGGCCCTGCCTGGTGCGCGGTGTTTGGTGCGCGGTGTTTGGCATGCTGCCGGCCTGGGAGCATGGGGCATGGACACCACAAGTCCCAGGGAGGAACCCTCAATGGGCATGCGTGAGACCGCC
Source organism: Streptosporangiaceae bacterium (assembly GCA_035946955.1). GTDB lineage: Bacteria > Actinomycetota > Actinomycetes > Streptosporangiales > Streptosporangiaceae > DASYYE01. The sequence goes on from DASYYE010000327.1 coordinate 20,232, forward strand.
ACGGCAATGGCCGGCGAGCTGACCCGGCTGCGTCACGCCCTGCACGGTGAGCCCGAGATCGGCCTGGACCTGCCGCGCACCCAGCGCAAGGTCCTCGCCGCACTGGATGGGCTGCCACTGGAGGTCGCCACCGGCACCGCGCTGTCGTCAGTCACCGCGGTGCTGCGCGGCGGCCGGCCAGGCCCGGTGGTGCTGTTGCGCGGCGACATGGACGCGCTGCCGGTGACCGAACTCTCCGGCGTGGACTACGCGTCCCGTGTTGACGGCGCGATGCACGCATGCGGTCATGACATGCACGTGACCATGCTGGTCGGTGCGGCCCGCCTGCTCGCTGGCTGCCGGGACACACTCCCGGGTGACGTGGTGTTCATGTTCCAGCCGGGCGAGGACGGCCACGGTGGCGCCACCACCATGATCGCCGAAGGCGTGCTCGACGCCGCCGGGACGCACCCGGTCGCCGCGTACGCCCTGCACGTCACCTCGGGTACCGTCCCGCAGGGCACGTTCGCCACCAGGGCGGGCACCATCGGGGCGGCCGTGGACACGCTGGAGGTCACCGTGCGGGGCGCCGGTGGGCACGCGTCCGCGCCGCACCGGGCCAAAGACCCGGTCCCGGTGGGCTGTGAGATGGTCGTGGCCTTGCAGACCATGGTCACCAGGCGTTTTGACATATTCGACCCGGTGGTCCTTACCGTGGGCGTGTTCAACGCTGGTACCCGCGACAACGTGATCCCCGACAGCGCGACCTTCCAGGCGACGGTGCGCACGTTCTCGCACGCCTCCCGCGCGCTCATCGAAACGGAGTCGCTCCGCCTGGTCCGCTCGATCGCCGCTGCCTACGGCCTTGACGCCGACGCGCGTTTCGTGCCCGGGTACCCGCCCACCATCACTGACGCGGCGGAAACGCGCTTTGCCCAGCACACGGTCGCCGAGGTCTTCGGTGAGCAGCGTTTCCAGGCCATGGAGCACCCGATCGCCGGGGCCGAGGACTTCTCCTACGTCATGGCCCAGGTACCGGGCAGTTTCATCCGGCTCGGCGCCTCCCCCCACGGCACCGACCTGGCCGCTGCCCCGTCCAACCACTCACCGCTCGCCGTGTTCGACGACGCCGTCCTGCCCGACGGCGCGGCGTTGCTCGCCGAACTCGCCTCCCGGCGCCTGGTCATGGCGGGTGGGCCGACCCGCACCCATCAATAAGGAGATACCTGTGCAGATACAGCCCAAGCAGCCCACTGCCAAGGGGCCGGCCGACTGGTTCACCGGGGAGGTCTGGATGGACCCCATCGTCAGGGGAGAGGAGCCCTCACACGTGCGGGTCAGCGCGGTCCGCTTCACCCCGTCGGCCCGCACTGCATGGCACTCACACGCGCTCGGGCAGACCCTGTACGTCACGGAGGGACGAGGGCTCGTGCAGTCCCACGGCGGCGACATCACCGAGATCCGCGCCGGTGACATCGTCTACACCCCAGCCGACGAGTGGCACTGGCACGGCGCCGCCCCAGACCACTACATGACCCACCTGTCCATCACCGAAGCCGTGCCCAGAGACGAGCGCCCAGAAGCGGAATGGGGATCCCACGTCACCGACGAGGAGTACAACGGCCGCTGACCCAGACCGGGGACGTGACCATTGTCGCCGCGCTGCCCGTCCATTTAGGGTCGTGCCAGAAGGGGCGGTCATGTTCTCATCTCGCGTGCGTTGGCGGCGCGCCAGGATGGCGGCGTGGGCGTGCGCCGCTGCCTGCGTGGTCGCCCTGGTCACCGCCGGCGCCGGGTTCGTGGCTCCGCTGGCCAGGGCGTGGACCGTGTCGAAGATGCCGGTCCCACAGGTATCGAACGGGAAACTGGCGGGTGAGGCCTGCACCAGCCCGGCCGCCTGCTGGGCGGTCGGCTTCTCCGACGGGCCGGGGGGCACCTCACGGACCCTCGTGGCGGCGTGGAACGGCGCGTCTTGGAGTATCCAGGCGAGCCCGGACCCCAAAGGGGCACGTGGCGCCATCCTCGACGCGGTCTCCTGCCCCGCGTCCGCTGTGTGCGCCGCGGTCGGCTCGTCGATGAACGGCTCGGCTACCGCGGTGCCGCTGGCCGAGACGTGGGACGGGACTTCATGGAGCATCCAGCCCGTGCCGGTCCCGGCGGGCTCGTTCGGCGCCCAGCTCACCGGGGTGTCATGCAGCGCGGTGAACGCCTGCGTCGCGGTGGGCTACTACGAGAACCTGAACTTCGAGGAATACTCGCAGGCCTTCGCCGAAACATGGAACGGTTCGGCCTGGGCGTTGCTGCCGGGCACCACCCCCAGCAGCATCGAGTCCGCGCTGGACGCGGTCTCCTGCAGCGGCCCGGGCGCCTGCGTCGCCACCGGCTGGTATGCGAGCACGGGCACGCGGGTACCACTGGCCGAAAGCTGGAATGGATCCGCGTGGACGGTGCAGTCCGTGCCCGCCCCTGGCGGCAGCGCCCTGTATTCAGCCTCGCTGACCGGGGTGTCCTGCACCGCGGCGACGGCGTGCACGGCCGTGGGGGGTTACTCGCTGCGCACCCGGCCGTATCCCGACCGGACCCTCGCCGAATCCTGGAATGGCACCTCATGGACCATCCAGTCCACTCCGGACCCCGTCCGCCACGATGGCCTCGCCGCGGTGTCCTGCACGGCGGCCGACGCCTGCACCGCGGTCGGCTCCTACAGCGACAGCTCCGGTGAGCAGCACACGCTGGCCGAAGCCTGGAACGGGACAGCCTGGACGGTGCAAGGCACCCACCAGCCGACGGGTGTGTCCGCCAGTTCGCTCACCGGCGTGGCGTGTGGGACCGTGGACTCGTGCAGTGCCGTGGGGTGGTCGAACTACTCCTCGGCTGACCAGTCCGGCGTCCCCAGGACACTGGCGCTGACCCGGACCGGGACGAGTTGGGCCATCGCGGCCGTGCCCAGCCCTCACGGCTCGCCTGGTGCCCAGTTGGGGGCGGTGTCCTGCCCCGCGCCACACACCTGCGTCGCGGTCGGCAGCGTGGCCGAGGTATGGAACGGCAGCGGCTGGAAGCTACTGCGCCTGGCCCGGCCCTCAGGCGCCACGGCCGTCAACCTCAGCGGGGTGTCCTGCGTGGCTCGCAACGCCTGCACCGCGGTCGGCTCCTACCAGGACAGCTCCGGTCACCAGCTCACGCTCGCCGAGAGCTGGGATGGGTTCGGCTGGCGCGTTCAGTCGGCGCCCAGCCCGCCCGGTGCGGCGTCAAGCCTCCTGTCCGGCGTGTCCTGCGCGGCGGCTAGCGCGTGCATGGCGGTCGGCTCCTACCAGGACAGCTCCGGTCACCAGCTCACGCTCGCCGAGAGCTGGGACGGGACCAGCTGGGACAACCAGCCCACGGTCGACCCGGCCGACGCGCGAAACATCGCGCTGTCCGCGGTGTCCTGCACTGCGGCCACCGCCTGCGTTGCTGTCGGGCAGTACCAGCAGGTCGGATATGGCTACCCATACCGGCCGCTGGCCGAGGCGTGGAACGGGACCACGTGGAGCCGGCAGCAGGCGCCGGGCCCACAAGGCAGCACGATGAACGCCGTGTCCTGCGTCACCGTCGGCAGTTGCGTCGCCGTCGGCTACGCCGGAGCACACCCGCTCGTCCTGACCTGGAACGGCACCGCCTGGAGCAAACAGCTGCTGCGGCTGCCAGCGAACAGCTATGAAGCCTTCCTGGGTGGCGTGTCATGCCCGGCTGCGGGGGACTGCACCGCGACGGGCTACGCGGACCAGTACAGCACCGGCAACAGCGTGACGCTGGGCGAGAGCTGGAACGGGACCGCCTGGAGTCAGCAGCCCACACCCGACCCGCGGGGCTTCCAGACCGTGACCCTGGGCAGCGTGTCGTGCAGCGGCGCTGACACGTGCACCGCTCTCGGCACAGTCGGGCAGATGATGCCCAACTTCGGTCCCGGTGCCCCGTTCGCCGCGCAGCGCCACTGACCCCCCAGTGCACATCGTGGCCCCTCCCTCGTTCTCATGATCGTGAAGACTTTCAGTCGTAGTGACTGAAATTCCTACAGGATCATGGGTACGCGACGGCGGCGGGGCTGCCAGGCTCCGCCGCCGTTGTGGTGGGCGTGGTTGCTACCCCGCGGCCGCGGCGGGGGCAGCGCGGAGGGCACCCCGGCCGTGCAGGGCGTAGGCCGTGGCCACGGTGCCCGCGAGGGTCGTGATGGCCGCCACGAGGACACCACGGTCGGCACCGCTGACAAAGGCCGCTGCCGCGTTGTGGAACAGGGCGGCCCCCGGCGCTCCGCCGATGTGCCCGGCGATGGCCGCCGCCGCGCCCACTGACTGCCTTGCGGCGGCTGGCACCAGGTGCCCGGTAGCTGTCATCCGGCTCGCGTACACCGATGCCGCGACGCTGCCACCGACCGCGACACCCAGCACGCTGCCCAGGTTGCGGGTGGTGTCGTTGACCGCGGAGCCGATGCCGGCCAGGGCCGGGGGCAGGCTGCTCATCACCGACTCAGTGGCGGGCGCCATGGCCAGGCCGATACCAGCGGACATGATGACCATCGCCGTGACGTAGTGGGCATAGGTAGAGCCAGCCGTGGCCGTGGCGAACAGGCCCAGCCCGGCCGTCACCATGACCATCCCGGCCAGGACCGGGACCAGCGTGCCGAACCGCTGCGCCAGCTTGGCACCGACCGGGCTCGCCACCACCAGCATCAAGGCCGAGGGCAGTGCCCGCACACCCGCCGCCAGCGGGCTGTACCCGAGGACGAACTGGTAGATCTGGGTCAGCAGGAACACCCCACCGGCCAGCGCGAAGAACAGCAGCGTGATCGCGAGGGCCGCGCCGCTGAACCGGCGGTCGCGCAGCAGCGCCAGTGGCAGCATCGGCTCGGGGGTGCGCATTTCCCAAACCACGAACACCGCGAGCAAAACGGCTGCGGCAGCGGCCCGTCCCATGGTCGTGGCCGACGCCCAGCCGGCCTGCGGGGCCATGATCAGCGCATAGGTCAGTACGCCGAACCCGGCCGCGGACAGCACGGCCCCGGCGAGGTCGAGGCGGCGTGCCCGCGGCGCACGTGAGGCGGGGACCAGCCACCACGAGGCCGCCAGCGCGGCCCCGGCGACCGGCAGGTTGACCACGAAGACCGAGTCCCAGGAGAAGTGAGCCAGCAGCCAGCCGCCAGCGGTCGGGCCGATCGCCACGCCGAGACCGCTGACCGCGGTCCACAGCCCGATGGCCTTGGCCCGCTCGGCCGGGTCGGTGAAGACGCTGGTGAGCAGCGACAAGGTGGCGGGCATGATGAACGCCGCGCCGACCCCCATTACCGCGCGGGCCGCGATGAGTTCTGCCGTGGTGTGGGTCAGTGCTGCGGCCAGCGACCCGCCCGCGAACACCGCGAGGCCGCCCGCGAGGGCGCGGTGCCGGCCGTACCGGTCGGCGAGCGTACCGGCCAGCATCAGCAGCGCTGCGAACGGCAGCGTGTACCCGTCCACGATCCACTGCAGGCCGCTGGTCGTGGCGTGCAACTGCCGGGCCAGCGTGGGCAGGGCGACGTTGACGATGGTGGTGTCAACGACGATCACCAGCAGGCTCACGCAGAGGACCGCGAGCGTGGCCCACCGGTTCGGGACGGCCCGGCGCTGGGCCGGCTTGCCGGTGTGCGGCGTCCCGGCAGGCGGGAGGGCCGCTGAGCCAGTCCTGGCTGTGGGTGCGAGTGTCGCGGTCATGACCGCCTCCGTATACATCCGTAAGGCTACGCTTGTTTTGTAAGCTCACCGTACGCATGTAGCCTTACGAGTGTCAACACTTTGAAGAGGTAAAAGTCCAGCCGTAGCGCAACAGGCGTAGTCTTAGCTCGATGACGCAGTCACGAGGAGGCGACCATGGCCGCTGACCAGGCCAAGTCCGACCCCGCTGAGGCCCGCCCCGCCGAGCCCGGACCCGCCGAGCCCGGACCGCAGGATGCCGCGGACCAGCCTCCTGCTGATAACAGCAAGAGGCTGGGGGCGGCCACCGGCACGTCTCCGCGCCGGCAGCGCAACCCGCGTGGTCAGGGGGAGCGGCTGCGGGACGACATCATCGAGGCGGCCAGCAGGCTGCTGGCGGACCCGGCCGCGCCGCCGCTGACCCTGCGTGGCGTCGCCAGGGAGGCCGGGGTGGCGGCGACCTCGGTGTACCTGCACTTCGACGACGTCGAAGCCCTGGTGCGCGCCGTGGCCTCGTGCCGGTTCACCGACCTGGTCCGGGCACAGGACGCCGCCACCGGGGGACTGACCGAGCCATGCGAGCGGCTGCGCGCCGCAGCCGTGATGTACTGCGAGTTCGGGCTGTCCCACCCAGGCCACTACCAGGTGACGTTCACCAACCCGCTGCCGGTCGGGGTTGACGTCTCCTGGGAGGAGATGCCGGGGAAGAAGGCCTTTGAGCACTTCGTCGAGGCGGTGGCGCCGTGCATCGGCCGCCCGCCGGACGACCCCGAGTCCGCCCGGACGGCCCTGCTGCTGTGGCAGCAATTGCACGGCACCGTGAGCCTGCGTATCTCCAGGCCGCGCTTTCCCTGGCCGCCCCTGGCCGAGAGCGTCACCGATGCGGTGGACAGGATCGTCGGTGGCTCTCGCCCGGCCTGAGACGCAGGGGATTTGATAACAGCAAGAGACGGGCGGTGCCTGGCTCGGCCATGCCAGCGTGTGTGCTCCAGGCGGGCGGGACGCGGTCTGGCAAGCGGTTGTGGTGCGTCCAGCGTGGCGGCCATGTTATGGGGGATGGTCTCGTTACATTCGGGTCCATGTTCGATTCGGCGGATTTGCTCGAAGGGCTGAACGAAGAACAACGCCAGGCAGCGGCGCACCCGGAGGGGCCATTGCTGGTCCTGGCCGGTGCCGGGACCGGGAAGACGCGCACGCTGGTGGCCCGCGCGGCCTGGCTGTGCGGGCAGGGGGTGCAGCCGAGCCGGATCCTGCTGCTGACCTTCACCCGGCGCGCCGCCGAGGACATGATGTCGCGGGCCGCCGCGCGCGCGGGGCGGCATGGCGGGCGGGTCACCGGCGGGACGTTCCACTCGATCGCCCACCGGGTCATCCGCGGGCACGCGGAGGCGTTCTCACTGCCCCCTGAGTTCACCGTCATCGACCCGGCGGACGTGACAGACCTGCTGGACGCCAGGCGCGCCGACCATGGCCTGACCGGGACGGTGCGCCGCGCCCCGCGGGCCGCGGCCTGCGCGGAGGTCTACACCCGGTGCGTGAACACCCAGCAGACCGTGGCCGAGGTGGTCCGGGGCAGCTTCCCCTGGTGCGTGGACTATACGGCGCAGCTCGCCGAGCTGTTCCGCTCCTTTGTCGCGCACAAGCGCAGCCATGGCCTGGTCGACTTCGACGACCTGCTGCTGCTGTGGCGGGCTGCACTGGCCGACCCTGGGGCCGGGCCGGTGCTGCGCGGCATGTTCGATGCGGTGCTGGTCGATGAGTACCAGGATGTCAACGCGGTGCAGGCCGACATCGTCCGGCTGCTCGCGCCGCAGGCTGGCTGCCTGACCTGTGTCGGTGACGACGCGCAGGCCATCTACGCGTTCCGCGGCGCTGATCCGGGGCACCTGCACCGGCTGGCTGACACTTTCCCTGGCCTCACCGTTGTCCGGCTGGTCCGCAACTACCGGTCGAAGGAGGCCGTGCTCCGGCTGGCCAATGTGGTGCGCCCGCAGACACCAGGGCTCGGGCTCGCGCTCACTAGTGCGCGGGAGTCCGGGGCGGCCCCGCTGCTGGTGCGCTGTCACGACGAGGCAACGCAGGCCCGTGAGATCTGCACCCGGGTGCTGGACGCCCACGAGGCCGGGCTGGACCTGCGCGACCAGGCGGTCCTGGTGCGCACGTCGCACCACAGCGATGTGCTGGAGATCGAGCTGGCGGCGCGGCGTATCCCGTTCGTGAAGTTCGGTGGCCTGCGGTTCACCGAGGCGGCGCACGTCAAGGACTTCCTGGCGGCTGCGCGGGTCGTTGCCAACCCCGCTGACGACCTCGGCTGGTTCCGGGTACTGCGGCTGCACGAGGGCATCGGGGCCGCGCACGCCCGGCGGGTCATGGAGGTTCTGCGTCCCGCTGAGCCGTTCCCGTTCGACCGCTGGAAGGACGCGGTCGAAGCGGCGCCGCGCCGGGCCCGTGAGGACCTCGCGGCAACCATCGGCGGCCTGGCCGAGGCCGCTCTCATGGAGCGGACCGGGGACCGGGCGGCCGCGGTCCTGGCTGCCCTGGTGGGCCCGCTGCGGGCGCACTACCCCGACGCCGGCATGCGCATCGCCGACCTGGAACGGCTGGCCGAGGCGGCGGCGAGCAGGCCATCGCTGCATGACGCACTGGTCGAGCTCGCGCTCGACCCGCCTTCGTCGGCGTCCGACTTCGCCGGGCCGCCCCGCCAGGACGAGGACTACCTGGTCATCTCGACCATCCATTCGGCCAAGGGTCTCGAATGGCCGGTGGTGCACCTGCCCCAGCTGGTCGACGGCGCGGTGCCCAGCGACATGGCGCTGGATTCGGCGACCGGGGAGGCCGAGGAGAGGCGGCTGTTCTATGTCGCGGTCACGCGCGCCCGCGACCAGCTCTTCCTGTACGCGCCGCTGCGCCTGCACCACTACCGGATGGCCAGTGACGACCGGCACAGCTACGGCCAGCTCAGCCGGTTCCTGGACAGTCAGGCCCTGGCTGTGTGTGAGTCGGTCCAGGTCGACCCGCCGCCCCCACTGCTGCCCCGGACCGGCCAGCTGGCGGCGCGGGTCGAGGCCGACCTCGACGCGCTGTGGGTCGGCTGACTCCGGGCGGCTGGCCTCGTCTTCGGCCTGCGTGACCGGTCATCCGGTGCGCACCAGGTCGTTCAGGACGGCCGGGAGGCCCACCGTCAGCATCTTCCGGCGGACCGAGCCCAGGAGCGTGGCGACGAAGAACCCGCCGATGCCACTGAACCCAGTGTGGTCGTAGGTGAAGCGCGTCCCGCCGCCGTGGGGCTCGATCCGGTAGGTGACATAGGTGGGCTTGCCGCCCTCGTCGCCAACCCAGGAGAAACGCAGCACTGACGGCTCACGGACTTCGAGGACCTCACAGTCGACGGTGCCGCGCCAGCCCAGCCGGGGCTTCGCGACGAACTGGAAGCGGGCCCCGGGGGTGGGAGAGAAGCCGACCGGCCGTGCCCCTGCCCCTGTCGCGGTCCACCGCGGTACTAGTTCTGGGTCGGTGACCGCCCGCCAGACCTGGGCGGGAGGATGCGGGTAGTCGCGGACGATGTGGATACCAGTCACGGGAGGCTCCTCTTGGCGGATAGGTCAGGTCCATCTGGGTTCTGTGAATGAAAAAATACTGTAACAGAAAAATTCTAGCAACTGTAGTAGGCTACGGGTCATGAGCGGACAGACGTTGGACTGGGCTGCCGGGTCCGCCCAGGTCCCCTCGGCCGAGGGGCTGCGGGAGCGCAAGAAGCGCCTCATGCGCCAGCAGTTGTCCGACACCGCGACGCGGATGTTCATGGCGCACGGCTTCGATGCGGTACGCGTGGCCGAGGTCGCGCAGGCATGCGGGGTGTCGGAGAAGACGGTCTTCAACTACTTCCCCACGAAGGAGTCGCTCGTCCTCGACCGGCTGGAGGCCACGGTCGAGTCGCTGCGGACAGGGCTGGCCGACCAGGACGTCCCGCCAGCCGAGGCCGCCCTGGGCATCCTGGGCCGCGAACTGAGCGCGATGACCACCTGGCTCGCCGGGCAGGACGACCCTGGCCAGGCGGCTCAGGCGATCCGGCGCTTCGGCGACCTGATCCGGGCCACACCCTCGCTGCGGGCCTACCAGAGCGACATGATGGACCAGTTCGTTGCGGTCGCCGCGCAGGTGCTCGCCGCACGGGCGGGGATGGGCGCGGACGACCCAGAACCGCAGATCGCGGCCAGGGCGTTGCTCGGGCTGTGGCGCGTCCAAGCGGAAAGCCTGCGCAAGCACCTGGACGGCACCCGCACACCGGACGAGGTCCACGAACTGGTCACCTCAGATGTCCGCCGCGCCGCCCGGCTCATCGACACCGGGCTCCGCTCGTTCGCGGCGCCGGTGCGGTAGGACTGTCACATGCAGACGTGGGACGCGATCCGCGCGCGCCGCAACGTGCGCCTGCCGGTCCTCATCGACACGGTCGCCTGGGTGTGCCTTGCGGACGGCAGAGTCT
>DASYYE010000328.1:0-3746 GCA_035946955.1 Streptosporangiaceae bacterium
GTAGTTGAGGACCTCCCGGGTCTCCGCGTCCCTGGGGTCAGCAAGCAGAGACCGGTTACCGAGCGCCCTGGGCCCGAATTCCATGCGTCCCTGGAACCACGCGACGATCAGCCCACCGCACAGCAGTTGTGCCGCGGCGGCCGGGGGGTTGTCGCATGCCTCGAAGGAAAGCCCCCGCTGCCGCAGGCATTCCTCGATATCGGCATCGCTGTATGCGGGGCCCAGGGTCGCGTCGCGGAGTTGCGGCGTGGCCGCCGGGTCCGGTGCGGCCGCCTGCGGGTCATACGCGAATGCCGCACCCATCGCGGTCCCGGCGTCATGCGGTGCGCTGGGAACGAAGATGTGCTGGTAGGGGCCATTGCGGAGCAGTTGCCAGTTGGTGTGGCAGTTGAGCGCGACACCACCCGCCAGGCACAGCCCTTCCGTGGGGCGCCAGGAATGGACCTGCCTGGCCAGGAGCATCACTATTTTGTCGGTGACTTCCTGGAGAGCGGCCGCGATGTCCGCGCGGTGCCCGAAGTCCAGTGACTCTGGTGCTCCGAGTACCGCAGCAACCGAACCGAAATCCTTGCACCTGAAACGTGCGACATCGTCGTCTATGCTGAAACCGTCGGAGTCAACTGACACCAGCTTCGACAATGCGCCCTGGTATACCGTTGGGTTCCCGTACGCGGCCAGCCCCATTACTTTGCACGCGTCATACTCGCTGAAGCCGAGGAAGCTGCTCAGCTTCTCCCAGAGGAACCCCAGCGAGTCGGGGAACCTGTAGCGCTGCAACGTGGTCAGCGTGGCACCGTCCCAGTGCCCGAGCAGTGCGGTCGCCTGCTCACCGATCCCGTCCATGACGACCACGCCCGCCTCGGGGAACCCGCTGGGCACGTATGCGGACGCCGCGTGGGCCACGTGGTGCGGGACCCAGCGGAAGCGGTCAGCCAGGTCGGTGCCCAGGGCGGCGGAAAGGATTTCCGGCACCCGGCGGACGCCCGCCTGGAAGATCTCCTCGCCCTCAGTGCTGCCCCAGCCACCCGCGTCCGCATAGGGGTCCACGGTGAACTCCTGCTTGCGCAGCTCCGGGTCAAAGGAGTAGCAGACCGCGTCGAGGTCCCCGGCTGCCAGCCCGGCCTGGTCGAGGCAGTACCGGATGGCGTCGCTGGGGAGCTCGTCAGCATTGTCTACGCGTGCTTCATGGCCGTGCTTACGCCGGTTGAAGCGCTCCTCCTCAGCAGCCGCAACAACGGCACCATCGATAACTACCGCCGCCGAGGACTCGTGGTAGACACTGTTGACCCCAAGAATGCGCACGCAGCTTCCTCCATTCGCCCAGGCGTCACATAAGGGTGAGCACCAGGCAGCGCAGCGACCCGCCACTCTTCTTGAACTCGGACATGTCGCAGGTTGCGACGTCATAGCCAGCTTCTGCGAGGTCAGCCCGCAACTGCGGCGTGCAGTTGTCAAGAATGACTGTGTCGCCGACCACCAGGTTATTGCAGGCAAAATATTCGTTGGCGTCTGTCTCACTCACACTTATAGCGCGTGGAATCGTGCTCCTTATGCACTGGACAGACGCCGCCGTGAAGGCAGGCTCGTAGTAGACAACCGTGCTGTCATCGATGAAACCGAGCGCCATAGCAAGGTGGAAGTACCGCTCGTCCACGGTCTCCAGCTGCCCCAGGATGCGCAGTTCAGGGACCAGCCGGGTGAGGTGCTGGACAGCTTTTTCGCCCGACCGGAACCCATGCCCGGCGAACGCGGCGCCATTGTGGAACACCACGTCGCCGAGGCCTTCGAACACGACCCCGTCCGGCATGGGGCAGACCTCGAACCCCTCGGCGCGGAACCAGCGCTCATAGTGCTCGACCTCACCAGCGCGTTCGGCATGACGGAACCTGCTCGGGATGAAGCGATTGCGCCATGCGAGTCCCGCGTCACCGGCGAATGTCATGTCCGGCCAGCCGGGGGCGGCCTCGATGACCTCTATGGTGTCGCCCATCCGGCGGAGCAGTTCAACGAGCTCGTGCCACTGCCGGTCGGCAAGCTCGTGGTCAACCTTGGTGCCGAGCTTCATCCACGGGTTGATGCTGTACTCGATCTCGAAGTACGTCGGCGGGCACATGACGCGTCTCATGCTCATACCTCCTCAGACTCGAGCGGCCGGTTCTGGCGGGTGCGGTTCATGGCAGCACGCATCGGTGCTGACAGTGCCCGCGCGGCCGGGCTCATGCTGCCCGCGGCCGGGTCGTGGCCCACCTGGTAGACAGCGTCGGCCGCCGCATACAGCGCATGCGGCGAGCGGCGCGCGATGGGCCGGGCGCTGCCGTTGGCGAAGACGAGGTCCACTTCTCCGTTGACCCATTGGTTCACGTCGTCGAGGAAGGCCTCCAGGCTCGCCCGGGCCGGGTCGAACCAGAAGCCGTCATAGACCAGGTCCACCCACGCCTTACCCACCAGCGCGGCAGCATCGGCCTGCCTGCGGCTGCACACGAAGCGCTGCAGGTCCGCATGCGCGGTCGTCAGCACTGCGGCTGCGGGTGCCTCGTACACCGCCCGCGTCTTGAGGCCGACGAAGCCGTCTTCGACGAGGTCTGTCATACCGATGCCAAAGGGCGCCGCGAGCTGGTTGAGGTGCCCGATGAGGTCGGCCATGCGGTACCGGGTCCCGTCGACGGCGACCGGGGCGCCAGCGGCAAAGCTGACGGTATGTGCCTGCGGTGCCGGGGTCACCGACAGCGGGGCCGCGCAGCGCCCAAGCACGTCGGCGGGTGCCGGAGCCCCCGGGTCGGCGAGCGGCCCTGCTTCCACACTGCGGCCCCACAGGTTGTCGCTGATGGTGTACTTGCCGCGGTTACGGGAGTGCTGACCGTCCAGGAGGCTGACCACCGAGGCCACCTCGAGGTCGGGCGCCAGTGCGTGCAGCGCCATTTCCAGGCGGAGCTGGTCGTTGCCGGTGAGCCCGTGCACCAGCCTGCGTGCGCCGGCCGCCGCGGCGGTCCGGCAGCAGACCTGTGCCAGCAGCGGACGTGACAGGGCCGCGGAGAGGTGGTACCCGCCCTGGTAGAGCGCATTGGCACGGACCGCACGCAGCAGGTACTCCTCCGCGAACTCGCTGACCGCGTCAACCTCCTGTACTCCGAAGCCCGGACTGGGAGGGACCGGAGTGCCAGCGCCGAGGTCCACCGACAACAGCAGCGTGGCATCGCCGAGGATGGCCCGCAGTGCCCCCAGCGGTGTGTGGAAGTCGTCGTACCACAGCAGCACGGTCTGCATGGGAGTGGTCATGCTGGCACACCTCCCGCTGGTGCGACCCCGAGCGTGTCGCACAGCCTGCGCATGGCCGTGCCGTTGCTGCCCGCGCGGTCGAACTGGTTGATCGAGCACTGCAGGTCGCGCACTGCGCTGACCAGCGGGGGGCCAAGCAGATCATCTGCCCCGGCCCCCCAGGGCCCCGCTTGCGCCGCGGTCCCGGTGGCTGCGGGGTGCAGTCCCTGGCTGGCCAGCCACTCCGGGTCATACACCGTGTCGATGTAGCGGTCTCCGCTGTCAGGGACGATGCCGACGATGTTCTCCCGCGCCGTGAACCGCGGCCGGATCCGGTGGATCGCCGCGAGCACCAGTCCCGCCGTACCGCCGAGCATCCAGCCCTCGGTCTCACCTGCGGCGTGGAGCGCCGCGACCGCCTCAGCGTCAGTGATCTTGATCCCTTCGTCGACGACCGAGGGGTCGAAGATCGAGGGCACGAAATCAAGGCC
>DASYYE010000329.1:0-8411 GCA_035946955.1 Streptosporangiaceae bacterium
CGAGGTGCTGGTCATGTACGCGGGCCAGGTCGTCGAGCGTGGCCCGGCCGAGGAACTGACCCAGGACCCGGCCCACCCCTACACCCAGTTGCTTGTCGCTTCCGCGCCGGACCCCGACAACCTCGGGGGCCTGCTCCGCAGTGGCGCGAAGCCGAACAAGCGGGCACAAGAGACCGCCGACGCAGCGGCGGCCGGCTGCCCGTTCAGTCCCAGGTGCCCACGTGCTGATGACCAATGCCGACGCGAGAACCCCGCCTTGCAGCAGGTCAGCGCCTCACGGTCGGCCGCATGCTGGCACCTTGAGTGAAAGCGAGGGAAGGAATGAGGAAACAACCGAGGTACCGCAGCCTCGCCCTCATAACAGCGGCTGCCCTCGCCGCTGGCATGGTCGCCGGGTGCGGGTCCAGCACCCTGGGCGGGAAGTCATCAGGGGCCGCAAGCACCCTGGTGATGGAGAGTTCGCCCGAGAGCACCATCACGCAGGCGTTCAACCCGTTTGCCGCGACTGACGCGGCATTCGGCATGGGCGCCACGGGTCTCATCTACGAGCCCCTGATCCAGTTCGACATCGCGTCGCCGCCGAAGTACTACCCGTGGCTGGCAACGTCCTACGCCTGGGGCAACGGCGGCACGTCGATCACGTTCACGATCCGCCAGGGCGTGAAGTGGAACAACGGGACAGCCTTCACCCCGGCGGACGTCGCGTTCACCTACGACCTGCTGAAGAAGTACCCAGCGCTCAACCTGGCCGGGCTCACCATCTCGAGCGTCACCACGTCGGGGGACACGGTCACGCTGACGTTCCCGACCGCGCAGTACACCAACCTGGAGCAGATCGCCGGGGTCGCAATCGTCCCGCAGTCGGTCTGGGGCAAGATCGCCAACCCGGCCACCTACACCGATCCCAACCCGGTCGGCACGGGCCCCTACATGCTCCAGAACTTCACCCCACAGGGGTTCACGCTGAAGAAGAACCCGGACTACTGGCAGGCGTCTCAGGTCAAGATCGCCCACGTCTTCTTCCCCGTCTACACCTCCAACACCGCTGCGCTGTCCGCGCTGTTCTCCGGGCAGATCGACTGGACCGGCAACTTCATCCCCGGTCTGCAGAAGGACTTCGTCGCCAAGTCCCCCGCGACCCACCACTTCTGGATGGCCGCGGGCGGCGACAACACATTCGAGCCCAACCTGACGAAGTGGCCGACCAGCCAGCTGCCGGTCCGGCAGGCGATCAGCCTGGCACTGAACCGCTCGCTGCTGGCCAGCGAGGGCGAGGCCGGCCTGGAGGCCCCTATCAGCAATTCCTCCGGCGAGGTGCTGCCGACCTACTCGGCGTGGAGCGGCCCGGTCGCGTCAATGAACCTGCCCGCCACGGGCAACGCAGCGGCTGCCAAGGCGGTGCTGCAGAAGGCTGGCTACAAGCTGGGCAGCAACGGCTTCTTCAGCATGGGGGGCAAGCCGGTCTCACTGACGATCATCGCTCCCTCGGCCTACACCGACTACGCGGAGGTCGGCTCGCTCGCCGCGGGTCAGCTGAAGGCCGCGGGCATCGACGCCACGTTCCAGGGCATCAGCGTGAACGCCTGGAACGCCGACGTCGCGGACGGCAACTTCCAGATGCTGGAGCACTGGTCCAACGGCGGCCTCACGCCGTACAACATGTACGACGGATGGCTGAACAGCACCCTCGCCAGCGGCTCCGCCGCGACCGGTGACTTCGAGCGGCTGAATGACCCGGCGCTCAACTCCCAGCTCACCACCCTGGCGGGCGCGGCCACCGTTGCGCAGCAGACCGCCGACCTGGTGCCGCTGGAGCACTATGTCGCCGCCAACCTGCCGGTCATCCCGCTCACGAGTGCGTCTGAGTGGTTCGAGTACAACTCCCAGCACTTCGTTGGCTGGCCGACCCAGCAGAACCCATACGACACCGGCCAGCCGTCAGGCACCAACAACGGCCCCGGCACCGGCAGCGACGAGGTCGTCATCTTGCACCTGAGTCCTCGGCGCTGACGCTTTCGCGTCCGCAGACACCGCCCCGCCGTCTTCATGACCGGCGGCGGGGGGGTTCCCGCTCAGTCCCCACCCGAGGAGGTCTACCCGCTATGACCAAACCCAGGGACACCCAGTCCGCAGGACTGCACTACGGCAGGCGCCGAGGATGGGACAGGCCAGCAATCGTGGCCGCCGCCGCGGCACTCGCGGCCGCCACATTGGCGGCAGGGGCCGCTTCCGCGCTCGCGGCCCCACGGCACGCCGCTCCCACCAAGGCCGACGCCGCCAAGGCGAACTTCGGGCCCAACGTCAAAATCTTCAACCCGACCATGTCGGTGAGCCAGATCCAGTCCACCGTCAACTCGATCGCGAACCAGCAGGTCGGCAACCAGTTCGGCACCCAGCGCTACGCGCTGCTGTTCGAGCCAGGCACGTACGGCTCGCCGTCGAATCCGCTGGACTTCCAGGTGGGCTATTACACGGAGGTGGCCGGCCTCGGCGCCTCACCCCGCGACACCGTCATCTACGGCGCCATCGACTCGTTCAACCAGGGTGGCACCGCGCTGGTCAACTTCTGGCGTTCGGTGTCGAACCTGACCATCAACGTCGCGGGCTCGCCCAGTTGTCAGGGTGCCACGGAGGTCTGGGCGGTCTCGCAGGCCGCGCCCATGCGCCGGGTCCAGGTCAACGGCAATGCGACGTTCCAGGACAGCTGCTCCAGCCCCGGGTACTCCAGCGGCGGCTTCGTCGCCGACTCGGTGTTCACCGGCGGTGGCGTGACCAACGGCTCACAGCAGCAGTTCATCGTGCGCAACTCCAACCTGGACGGCTGGAGCAACGGCGTGTGGAACCAGGTGTTCTCGGGTGACAACGGCGCGCCCGCGCAGAGCTTCGGCTCCGGCAACCCCTACACCACGCTGGCGAGCAGCCCGGTCACCGAAGAGTCGCCGTTCCTCTACACCGGCTCCAACGGGAGCTTCAACGTGTTCGTGCCGTCGGTCCAGCACAACACGGTGGGCCCCTCCTGGGCCAGCGGCCAGACGCCGGGCACATCACGGCCGCTCAGCGACTTCTTCATCGCAACCCCGTCCGACTCCGCGGCGACCATCAACGCGGCGCTGAACAAGGGCAAGGACCTGCTGCTCACCCCCGGTGTGTACAGCCTGGGCGAGGCCCTGAATGTCACCCACGCGGACACGGTGGTCCTTGGCCTCGGCTTCCCCACGCTCGTCCCCTCCGCTGGCAACATCGCGGTGGCGGTGTCGAACGTGGCGGGTGTGAGGCTGTCGGGCATGATCTTCGACGCGGGCCCGAAGAACTCGGGCGCGCTGCTCAAGGTCGGCACCGGCCCCGCTGGCGGCAGCGCCACCGACCCCGACCTGGTGTCCGACGCGTTCTTCCGCATCGGCGGCGCCACCGCGGGCATGGCGACCGACGCCCTGGTCGTGGACAGCTCGAACACGATCATCGATGACATCTGGGCATGGCGGGCCGACCACGGCAGCGGCGTCGGCTGGAACTCCAACGTCTCCCACTCCGGCCTGGTGGTCAACGGCAACAACGTGACCGCCTACGGCCTGTTCATCGAGCACAACGAGAAGACCCAGGTGGTGTGGAACGGCCAGGGTGGCACGGACATCTTCTTCCAGGACGAGATGCCCTATGACGTGCCGAGCCAGTCCGCCTGGATGGAGAACGCGGCCACCGACGGCTATCCGGCGTTCAAGGTGGCGCCCAAGGTCACCAGCTTCCAGGGCTACGGGATGGGCAGCTACTGCTTCTTCAACCAGGGCGTGGACATCTTCGCGTCCCGGGCGTTCGAGTCGCCCAACACCCCCGGCGTGGCCTGGCATGATCTGCTCACCGTATTCCTGACCGGGTCCGGTGGGATCGACCACGTCATCAACAACACCGGCGGGTCGGCCACCAGCGCGAACCCCGACACCGGCGTGGACGTCGTCAGCTACCCCTGATCGACAAGCGCCCGGAAACTCCACCGGGCCAGCCCCGTGCCAGGGCGGGCCCGGTGGCATCTCACGCAACTTCCGACACTCTCGCCCGGTGAGTACCAAGAGTTGGTGATCACCAGGATGATCGATGTACCGAAACGGAGAAACTTTTGTCCGTTTGCGCACATCGATCACTGGCGCGCCCACAGACAGACCGCGCCCACAGACAGACCGCGCCCACAGACAGACAAGGCCCGGGCGGCCAGATTCAGCACGCCCGGGCCCTGTCTCAGGAACCTCGCGAGTTCCTAGCGAACGATGTGCGGGACGTGCGCGCTGAACGTGTGCGCACCGGCCGCGCTGGCGGGCCGCTTGCCGCCGACGATCGGCTGGCCGCCGCTGACGTCGTTCATCGCCTCGTTGTAGCGCTGCCCGTTCGTCGAGGCTTTGCCGACCGCCATGGCGGCAAAGGCGTTGCCGCCATTGACGGCCCCGGCACCTACGTAGTCACCGACCATGCGGCCGCCCGATGTTGCCGCGATCTGGGACAGCTTGGTCGGCCCAGCCAGCATCACCGGGGCGCTCCAGGTGGAGCCGCCATTGATGGAGGAGACGTACCCGATGTCGAGCTGGCAGGTCGAGGCCGTGCAGGAGGCATTCGGATAGTAGTAGTAATAGACCCCGAGGTGGGCGCTGGAACCCGAGGTCGATGGGTCCACCGCGATGCCGCCACCGAGGTGGTCGACCCCACTGGTGACCGCGTCGATCGGGATCCGGACCACGGGCGTCCAGGTCGTCCCGTTGGTGGAGGTGGTCAGCACCATGTCGTTGCTGCTGCAGCCACTGCGGAACCGGCAGTCCGGCCACGTGAGGTAGATGCGCCCGGCTCCGTCTTCACCGACGCCGGGGAACATCGGGCCACGCAGCCCGCCCGCGAAACCGTGCTGGTCCAGGCTCGCGATGGAGTGCTCGCCGCTCCAGCTTGCGCCACCGTTGGTGGAGAGGAAGTCCGTCACCGACGAGCCGCCTGAGCCACCGAAGATCGGCACCACGACGTTGCCGTTGGGCAGCACGATCGGCTCACCGCCGATGCCTGACCCGCCACCTGAGGGGTGGGCCACCGCTGACCACGTGTGGCCGCCGTCGGTCGAGGTGCTCATGTCGACGAGGAGACCGTTGCCGGGCAGGTCCCATTCGACGTAGCAGTTGCCGAAGTGCGGGCTGGTGGACGTGCTGTCGCAGGTGACCCATTCCTTGTCGAAGCTCGAACCCCTGGCCACGACGACCGGGTTGGTCCAGGTCGTGCCGTTGGTCGACAGGCTGACCGAGACCCCGAAGGGCGACGCGCAGTCCAGGGCCGAGGCAACCCACTCCTTGAACTTCCCGTTCCACGCGACGGTCGGGTCGCTGACCGCCGAGAACGGCCCGGGTGGCGTGGATGACGGTGTCGTACCTGGCAGGAAGCCGTGCGTCCAGGTCGAGCCGGCGTCGCTGCTGAACGCCCAGCCAATGTCGTCCGAGCAGCCGCCGAACATGCGGCCGGTCTGGAACACGGACATGACGTCATTGCCGGCCGCGATGGTGTCGGGCTCGACCTCGGTCGCGTGCTCGGCGCCTGTGTTGTGGAAGGGGTCGGAACTGACCTGCACTTCCGTGCCGGCCTGCCGGTGAGTGGTCGCTGCTTGCGATGGAACTGCCTGAGCCATCGCCAGCAGCAGCACTGCAGCTGGCACAGCGCTCATGAACAGTAACCCACGCCTCATGGGCTCACTCCTTCGCTCGGGCCGGTCCGACATGTTGGAAGTCCCGGCACCTCAGTGGTCTGGTCCGACCACATAGCGAACGTAGAAAAACCCTCAAACGTGGACAACCTGCACAGCAGGTGCTGTAACCATATCGTGATACTCCGTAGTGCCCGAGATTGCGGAGTTGCCGGTGGGTCTGGGGACATGCTGGGAAGTGACAAAAGTCGCGACCACGCCGCTGACGGGTTTGACACCCTTGGTTCTGAAATACAGGAGGAGTGAGATGCCCCGCACGGTGATGCCCAGGAGTGGAACGACCAGGCGGGCCCCAGCGCGCCGGACGTCCCACGAATCGCCATCAGACCTTGTCATCTGGGTCTACGCGATCAGCCGAGACCTCAGCAGGAGCCAGCTGGCAGGGCTGAGGGGAGTGGCGGGCGAGCCGGTGCGTGCCATCACGCACGGGACGCTGACCGCGGTCGTTGGCTCAGTGGACGCCGCCACGTACGGAGAGGAAGCGCGCGCCACGCTCCTGGCCGACCTCGCGAGCATCGAACGTATCGGGCGTGTCCACCACCAGGTCGTCGCGTGCATCGCGGCCGACGGGCCGGTGCTGCCGATGCGCCTTTCGACCGTGTACCCGGACGACGCCACCGTCACAGAGTTGCTGGCCAACCGCTGCGACGAGTTCAGCGTGACCCTCGAATCGTTCCGCGACATGCAGGAGTGGGGCGTCAAGGTGTACGCGGACCCCAGTGACGTGGAGACTCCTGGGCCGCTCTGGCAGGACGCGGAAGGGTGCGCCCAGGTCATCGACCATGCGCTGAGCGGCATTGCCGTGACCTCATACCGCCACCCCTCGCAGGACCCGCGCTTCGCCGGCCCAGGTGACTGGCTGATGCTCAACGGCACTTACCTGCTCAACAGCGACCGCGCCGCCGAGTTCGCCTCTGTCGTTGCGGCGCTGACCGGTCTCCACGACGGAGCCCGGTCAGAGATCACCGGCCCCTGGCCCCCCTACTCCTTCGCTGAACTGCACGACCCGTGAGGACCGCCAGTTAGGGCCCGTCCCTGTTCGCTCCGTGCTACTTCCGCGTAGGTATCCGATTGTGTAACCCGCGTAAGCAATCGGCAGTGCGCTATACAAGGATGAGCACGAGGGAGCGACATGCGGCGTAACGAAGGATCCCAGCCGGCCATGCGCACGGCACAAGGGCTCCTCGACCGCTTCCGTGAAACGCTCCGGACGCTCTCCGTGCGGATGAAGATCGCGCTCAGCATCGCGGTCCTGGTGGTGGCAACCCTGGTCTTCGCCGACGGGGTGAACAGCCTGGCTTCTCTCCTTGTGGTGGCTGTCCTGAGCTACGGACCGGTGGCTGTCTGGCGTGGGCACCGCTCGGTCCTCGGCTCCGTCGGTGTAGCTGTGTGGGGGTTTGCCGCGCTCGTCGTGGCAGAAGCCAAGTTCCAGGCCAGCGGCGCGTTCTTCCTGCTCCTCGCGCTGCTGGTCGCCGTGGTCGCAGTGGCGCACCAGGGCGTGCTCGCCCAGCGTTTCGTGCCCTGCCGCACGGTGGCCTGGGCACTGGTGTGGTCGGTCCCCTTCGCCATGGCGACGTGGTGGCTGGCGGCCAGCTACCACGTCATGAGCACCCTGGTGAGTGCCCTGGTGGGCTGGGTGCTCGCCATGACCGTCCTGCTGTGGCGTCTCGCCAAGGGGTGGCAGGAGACGCGCGCCGAAGTGCGTCAGCGGGCACGCGCCGGGGCGACCGTGGCGCCTTACGCCAGCAAGGGCGGCCCTGGCGGCGGGGTGGCGGCCCGGCGTGCCGCGCAGTCCCGCCAAGACCCCGAGCGGGTGGTCCGTGCCGCAGAGGGCCCGCACGGCCAGATCGCCACGCTGGCCCCCCGCGAACGGGCCGCCGCCGACCCTGAGCTGCCCACGATCACGGTGGACGAGGCCATGGCCGAACTCGACGCCATGATCGGGCTGGAGCCGGTGAAGGGCCAGATCCGCCAGCTCACCGCATCCGTGGAGGCGGCCAGGCGGCGTGCGTCGGCCGGGCTGCAGGCCGAGAAACCCATGCAGCACTTCGTCTTCCTCGGGCCGCCGGGGACCGGGAAGACGACGGTCGCCCGGATCATCGCCAAGATCTACTACGCGTTCGGCCTGCTGGAGAGCCCCAACGTGGTGGAGGCACAGCGCGCTGACCTGGTGGGCGAGTACCTCGGGGCAACCGCCATCAAGACAAACGAGCTGATCGACTCTGCGCTCGGCGGCGTGCTGCTCATCGACGAGGCCTACAGCCTGGTCAACGAGGGCGACGGTCACGGCGACAGGTTCGGCAACGAGGCCGTGCAGGCCCTGCTCAAGCGCGCCGAGGACGAACGCGACAACCTCATCGTCATCCTCGCCGGGTACGAGCGGCAGATGGAGGACTTCCTCGCCAGCAACCCCGGGCTGAACTCGCGCTTTGCCATGCGGATCAAGTTCCCCGGCTACTCGCCGGGCGAGATGATGGCGCTGGCCCGCGCGCAGCTTGCCCGGCGGGGGGAGTCGCTCGGCTCGGCCGCCGCCCCGGCACTGGCACGCATGATGGAGGACATCGGCAGGCGCAGGCTCGCCGACGAGCTCGGCAACGGCCGGTTCGTCCGCAGCCTGGTCGAAAAGGCCGGGCAGGCGCGGGACGTGCGGGTGATGAGCGGCGCCGCCGAGCCCACCTCCGACGACCTG
>DASYYE010000330.1:0-1516 GCA_035946955.1 Streptosporangiaceae bacterium
GGTGCCCAGCGAGCCCTGCGTTCCCGGCTCGTCGAACACCGCCGGCCGGTCGGCGTAGACCGCCGCGCCGCGGCGCAGGAAGTCCCCGATCGTGAGCGGTACCTTCATGGTCGTCCCTTCGTGCAAAGGCTCGGTGCTCAGATCCTCCGCCCCGCTACACCCGGTGGGCAACATAACCATCCCTAACGGTGGTGCGCTCGACCGTCACGGCACGGTTACGCGGACTCGGGGAATCTTCCGTCAGCCTAGGCCGAGGAGTAATCTCCTCACGCAGCACGAGCGTGGGGAGGTCCGGCGCGGTGAGCGAATCGGCAGGATCCGGCGACCCCAGAGCCGCTGTGCTTTCAGCGGAGGCAGAACCGTCCGTCACGACGGCGGCGACCGCACTGAGCCCGTCCACCTGCTGAGGGAAGAGTGTGACCGCCGGAGCCCGAGGAGGAGGAACCAGATGGATGATGTGAACCAGAGTGGTCCTACCCCAGGGCATGTGCTGTCGGAGACGGATGGTACGCCGCCATCAGCCACGTCCATTGAGGCCAAGGGGATCGACCACATCACGGACGGCGAGCGGTGGGGGCGGCCGTCCGGCCTGTTCTGGCTGTGGGCCGGGGCGGTGTGGAATGTCGAGTACGTCGTCTACGGGACGCTGCTGGTGGTGGTGTTCGGGCTGAGCTTCGCCCAGTCGGTGCTGGTCATTCTGCTCGGCAACCTGGCCTACCTGCTCACCGGGTTTGCAAGCCTGCAAGGGCCGGCCGCGGGCACCACCACCTTCGCCATTAGCCGGGCGCCGTTCGGGCCCAACGGCAACCGGATGCCGTCGGTCTTCAACTGGGCGACCCAGGTTGGCTTTGAGATCGAGGGCATTGCGCTGATTGTGCTGGCCGGCGTCGCGCTCGCAGCGAAAGCGGGGGTCTCGGCAGGTGACGGCCTGAAGGCGGGGCTGCTGATTGGCGCCGTGCTCATCCAGGCGTGCCTGCCGCTGATCGGCCACGCGGCGATGCTGCGTGTGCTTCGCCTGCTGTCGTTCCCGTTCATCGTGCTCTTCGTGATCATGGCCATCATCACCGCGAGCAAGGTGAACCTCACCGCGGTCCCGCACGGTGCTGGCTGGGGCGCGGTCATGGTGGCGCTGGCGCTGGTCATCTCGGCCGGCGGGCTGGGCTGGACGGAGAACGCCAACGATTACTCGCGTTACCTGCCGCCGGCAACATCGAAGCGCAACACCGTGGCTGCGGTGGCGCTCGGCGCGGGCATCCCCTCGGTCCTCCTCGAGGTCCTCGGCGCGGCCGTGGCGACGGCGGTGACCGGCTCGGCCGCGTTCGGCATCATCTCCGTGAACGGGCTGGTGGCGGTCTTCCCTGGCTGGTTCGTCGTGCCGTACCTGATCGTGGCCATAGTCCAGCTGTTCGCCATCAACAGCATGGACCTGTACTCCTCCGGCGTGACCCTGCAGAGCATCGGCCTGCACCTCAAGCGTTACCAGTGCGTGCTGATCGACACGGTGGTGGCCGGCGGG
>DASYYE010000331.1:0-2839 GCA_035946955.1 Streptosporangiaceae bacterium
GGAGTTCTTCATCTCCGGCACGGCTAAGAGCTACACGTCGACGACGCCGCTGACGACTGACGGCGTGTGGAACAACATCATCGCGACTGGCGCGACTGCCGGATACACAACTCGGGTTGTCGTCCGGCGCCCGATCGACCCGGCGAAGTTCAACGGGACCGTTATCGTCGAGTGGCTCAACGTGAGCGGCGCGATCGACGCCGGGCCGGATTGGACGTTGTCGCATAATGAGCTGATCCGGGACGGTTTCGCCTGGGTCGGGGTGTCGGCCCAGTGGCAGGGCGTCCAGGCGGCGAAGGGTAACGCGCCGGCCGTGGTACCTGGTGACCCGGTGCGCTACGCGGCGCTGTCGCACCCCGGTGACAGCTTCTCCTACGACATCTTCTCGCAGGCCGGGCAAGCCATCCGCGACCACGCGGCGCTCCTGCTGGATGGCCTGACCCCGCGCAAGCTGATCGCGGTCGGCGAGTCGCAATCGGCGGGACGCCTGGTCACCTACATCAACGCCATCCAGCCGCGTGACCACGAGTACGACGGCTTCCTGGTGCACAGCCGGGGCGCGACCGGTGCACCGCTCCAGCAGCCGGCACCTGGCACTCCGACTCCGACGACAGCGAACGATGCCGTGCCGGCGGGGACGAACTTCCGCAGCGACCTTAACGTGCCGGTGTTCTTGTTCCAGACCGAAACCGACATCTTCAACAGCAACGCGTCCGTCCGCCAGCCTGACACCAGCCGGTTCCGCTCGTGGGAGGTGGCGGGCAGTTCGCACTTCGACTGGTACGGCCTCAACATCGGGCCGAACGACACCGGTAACGGGCAGGGCGCAGTCCAGAACCTGGCCGCCGAGCTCAACCCGTCGAAGGTCACCGCGGCCGGCAACTGCGTCCAGGCGGTCAACACCGGTGGCACCCACTGGGTGCTCGATGCCGCCATGTTCTGGACCAACCTGTGGGTCAGCACGGGCATCTTGCCGCCTGCCGGCCAGCCGTTGCAGGTGTCCAGCGTGTCTCCGGTTGTGTTCGCCAAGGATGCGAACGGCAACACCCTGGGGGGTGTGCGCAGCCCGCAGGTTGATGCACCGGTCGCGGCGTTCGGCGGGATCGGCAACACACCCGCCTTCTGCGTGCTGTTCGGGACGACGGTGCCCTTCTCTCCAGCCCGCCTCGCCAGCCTGTACAACAACCACGGAACATTCGTAAGGGGGTGGAGTCACGCCGCCTTGAACGACGTCAGGAGTGGCTTCCTGCGCCCTGCTGACGCCGAGGAACTCATCGAATCCGCCGCGATGTCCAACGTCGGAAGGTAAGTGGGCTTAACACGCATCGCCTGTCGCTGACAGTCAGCCATGACGACCCATCCTCCGGGATGGGTCGTCATGGCCCCGGTGAGCCTCCCTTGCGGTGGCAAGTCGTCCGGTGGCAAGTCATCCGCAGGGCTAGCTGGCCGCGGGCAGGCCTGCCATTAGGGCGGTGCCGCTGGTAACGAGTATCGGTAGGTCTCGCGCTGCGGGCTGACGGCCCGTTTCCCGGCCAGGTTCACGCGCCACGCGGGCGCGACGAAACCGGCCCCTAGTGGCGCCGCCACGACGAATACGACGGCGCGTGCCGCGTCACGGCTTCACCTACCGTTCTTCCCGCGCGCACGAAAAAGGTCACTGTAAACCTTACGGTACCGCTCTTGACAAGCGGCACGAGTGTCATCTAGAACTTCGGGCTAGGAAACGTGGCACCGCGTTTCGACGGTATGCGGGCGCGGCGCAGGAGGAGGTCGAGGCGCGTGCGTGTTCGTCGCGGTGGGGCTTGGTGGGTGTTGCTGGCTTCCTCGGGGATCGCCGCACTGGTGTTCGCGACGACGGCAGGCTCCGCCGCTGCCGCACCAGGAGCCGGGCGTGCTCATGCCTCCAGGGTGCTGGAAGTCGATGTGATGAACGAGCCAGTCAGAGGCGGGGAGCCCGAACTGGCCATCGATCCGCTGCATCCCCAAGACCTGGTGCTCGGCCACACGGTGGTCGGAAACAACTACAAGAATCCTGGGAACGCACTGGCGGCCGTCGATGGCGGTCTTCAGATGAGCTCCGACGGTGGCCGGAGCTGGACAGCCGATAAGGCCCTGGGGGATCCGCCTTCGGTCCCGATAAGCTTTTCGGAAGGGCCGAACCCCCTGCTGATTTCCGTCGGATTCACCGGGGCGACCGGGTTCACCGTGACCCAAAATGGTGTGGGCGATCCGATCGAGGCGAGCGGGCCGGACGGGTCGATCTATGCGGGAGGTGTGGAGGCACACGCCGTGCCTACGAGTACTCCGCCCTTCCTCAGTGTCCCCCAGGGCGCCATCGTGGTGTCCAGGTCTACCAATGGCGGCAAGACATTCGGCCCTAACAGCAGTGTCCTGAGCGATCAGGAACTGCAGGGGATGATCAACCGGGGGATGACCCCATCGCTGGGCGGGATCGGTGTCAACCCGTTCGACCGGCCGTGGATGGTTGTGGACCAGTCAACCGGTGACGTGTACGTATCCACCACGGCGCACCCGCAGCGTTACGTTGCCGTCTCCCATGACCACGCAAGAACGTGGGGGCGGATAGAGGCCCTGGACTGTGACGAGCTGAGCCCGCCCAACGCCCATCACGACGTGACCTGCGGGGCCTTTCCCGAGTCCGGCGGGGGCACTATCGCTGCCGCTCATGGGGTGCTGGCCGCCGCCTACATAGCTGGTGCGGCCCCCGGCCGGACCTGCCCCTGCGCCGTGTTCGAAACCAGCACCGACGCGGGAGCCCACTGGAGCCGCCATGTCGTATTCGACAGCCTGCCCGCCGGGTCGAGTGTCTTCGTGGCAG
>DASYYE010000332.1:0-37052 GCA_035946955.1 Streptosporangiaceae bacterium
TCGCGCTCAGCGGTGGCCCGGTCGTGAAGGTCAGCGCCAATGCCCATTACGCCACTGAGGCACCGACCCACGCCGTGTTCCTGCTCGCCGCCGAGCAGGCCGGCGTGCCCGTGCAGTACTTCGTCAACAGGAGTGGTGTACGTGCCGGGTCGACGATCGGGCCGCTCGTCGCCGCCGGCCTGGCAATGCCCACCGTGGACGTGGGCATCTCGACACTGGCCATGCACTCAGTGCGTGAGCTGTGCGGCACCGCTGACTGCGGGATGCTCATCGCCGCACTGACCGCGTTCCTCGCTCCCGCGTAGGTCTGCGTCACATCTGCTGGCTGCCCGGTGTCAGGTAGACGAGGCTCCCGCAAGCCAGCTGATCGGAACAGGAGGTACCCCGATGGCACGCATCGACGGTGTACCCAAGTCAAAGGCCGGCCCGATGGTCAAGCTCGTCTACTGGCTCGGGCCGAAAATGATGAAGAAGCTGACGGGCCGCGACCCGCAGGACGGCAACGGGATCGAGCCCATGGAGATCTGGGCGCACCAGCCGAAGATGATGATGGGCATGGGCAGGTTCAACCAGGCCGTCCGCAACGGCAAGACCGTCAGCGAGCGGGTCAGGAACCTGGTCGAGCTGAAGGGCGCGCAGATGATCGGATGCGAGTTCTGTGTCGACCTCGGCTCGCAGATATGCCGCAATTCCGGATTCTCCGACGAGGAGCTCCTGGCCCTGCCGCACTACCGGTCCAGCGACCTGTTCACCGACCGCGAGAAAGCGGCGCTGGACTATACGGCCGCGGTGATGCGGACACCTGTCGAGGTCACCGACGAGGTGTTCGCCCGGGTGAAGGAGCACTTCAGCGACAAGCAACTCGTCGAGATCACGGCGCTGCTGACGCTGGTCAACCTGGACCGCTTCAACGCCGCGTTCGGGATCGGCTCGGCCGGCTTCAGCGCCGGAAGTGTGTGCGTCCCGCCGGACCGCCCAGACCCTGCACGGTCGTCGGTAACTGCCGGCGGACGGCAAGGGGGAGTGCCAACCACCCGGGGCCCGTTGCCGCAGCGGCACGACCTGGGCTAGCTGCGGGCATCCACGGGCTGTGGCTTCCGTTGGGCGGCCAGTGCGACCAGGGTGGCGAGTCCTGCGGCGATGGCCCCGGTGAGCATGGCGGCCCGGTCGCCCACTGCCGCGGTCTGGCCGGTGCGGCTCACGGCGTCGGCCACGGCGGGCAACAGCGCGGCGCCAATTGCGGCGCCCAGCTGGCGGCTGGTGTTGATGAGGCCACCCACCAGGCCCTGGTCCGCGTCGGCGACTCCGGCGCTGGCTGTCACCAGGGTGGCGAACGCGGTCCCGGCGGTGCCGAACCCCACCAGCATCACGGCAGCCAGCAGCGGGCTGTACCCGCCGCCGACCGGCAGCCGGGTCAGGACCAGGAAGCCGGCGGTGGCGGTCAGGCCGGTGAGCACTGGGACATGGCGGATGCCGAGACGGCGGCTGAGCCGGGCACCAGACAGGCCCGTAGTGAAGCCGACGATGCCCTGCGGGGCGATTGCCAGGCCGCTGGCCAGCGGCGAGAAGTGCAGGACCTGCTGGAGGTAGAGGGACAGCACGAGCATCTCGCCGCCGTTCCACAGCCCGAGCAGCAGCATGAGTGTGGCGGCGTTGCGCAGCCCGCGGGCCCGCAGCAGGCCGGGGCGGATGAGCGGGTCAGGGTGCCGCTGTTCGGCCACTGTGAACGCCGCGCCGGCCAGTACTGACAGTCCCAGCGGGACCAACGTGGTGGCGGAGCCGAGGCCGGTGACGCCGGCCTGCGAAACGGCGAAGACGAGAGAGGCCGCCGCGGTGGTGATGAGTGCCGCGCCCACGGCGTCCAGGCGCCGCCCCGAGCGAGCCAGCCTTGACTCCGGCAATGCCCACAAGGCCAGCACCAGCGCGGCCAGGCCCACCGGGATGTTGACAAGGAAGACCGACCGCCAGGTCAGGAACTCGACGAGCACGCCGCCGAGGACCTGCCCGGCGACGAACCCGACCGCGGAAGTGGCCCCGTACAGGCCCAGTGCCCGGGTCCGCCGAGGGCCTTCTGGGAACCCCGTGGTGATCAGGGACAGTGCGGCGGGTGCCACCAGGGCGGCACCGGTGCCTTGTGCCACGCGCGAGGCGATGAGGAGCAACGGGGCGCGGGCCAGGCCACCGGACAGCGACGCGGCGGTGAACACAGCGAGGCCGGCCAGGAACATGCGCCGCCGCCCGTAGAGGTCACCGGCCCGGCCGCCGAGGATGAGCAGTCCGCCGAACGCGATCGCGTAGGCGGTGACGACCCACTGCACCAAGCCGATGGAGACGCCAAGCTCGCGCTGGATCGACGGCAGTGCGAGGTTCACGATGGAAAAGTCCAGCACCACCATGAAGGCGGCGGCCAGGATGAGCACCAGCCCAAGCCGCCCCAGCCCGGGCCGCCCCAGCCCGGGCCGCCCCAGCCCGGGCTGGCTGCCTGCCGTCACCTCTTGGCCGGCCGCGGCGTGGGGTCTTGCGGCCCAGCCGCACGACGGCGACAGAGGAGACATGAGGTCCATGATGACCAGCACAGCTGGCGCCGCGGTGGCGGGCGGGCGGTGTTACGGGCTGGCGGCGGTTGTGGCGGGAACCTGGTCCAGGGTGAACCCGAAGTGGTCACGGTAGGCGGCCAGCACAGCGTCGCCGGTTTCCAGGAGCTGTTCGGTGCGCTCGCCGCCGCTGGTCCGTATCAGGGTCTGGCCACTGACCGAGATGCGGCCGTCCGCGGTGAGCCGTGAGCAGATCGTGTTCTGGGTGAAATGGGACTGCGGCGAAGTCTGCTGCCACCAGCAGGTCGGGATGAAATCGGCCAGGGCACGCTCCCGTGGCTCGATCCGGTACTCCGGCTGCCCATCCCTGAGCACATCCACGTCACCGTCGCCAACATCGGCGAGCACAAACCGGCCACCCGGGTCGTCCTGCTCATGGCGCCTGTCGTAGTGCAGCGGGTAGGTGGTATGGCTGCCGAAGCCGACATCAGCCAGCCACCGGCCACCTCCCCCCGGGCAGGCGCACGAGGAGGGCCAGATGATCGAATGGCGGGCCAAGCCGCCCGTCGCCGCCGTACACACGCGCAGCGACGCGCACGACGTCAGCGCCCAGGGCCTCCAGCAGCAGGGCGAACGCGCCGTTGAGTTCGTAACAGAAGCCGCCACGCCGCCTCGTGACGATCTTGCTGATCAGGTCATGTCCGGCCAGTGAGATGGGCTCGCCCAGGTGGATGCTCAGGTTCTCAAACGGCACCGTCATCAAGTGCGCGCGGTGCAGGCCGGCCAGTGCCGCCTCGTCGAGGACCTGCGGCCGCTCCGCCCCGATGCGGTCCAGGTAAGCCCGGACAGTCTGCTCGTCCATCTGCGCCCCGCAATCACCAGACCGGGCACCGACCTGATGGGCGGCTCTTGACCCTGGCTGGTCCCAGCTGAGACCGGCGGCGCCCTAGCGGGGCCGATGTGGCTGACTGGGCCGGCCAGTGCGGCTTGACCCGCTGACCCGGTACAGCAGCCCGGCCACTGCGATGGCAACGATCGCGATCACCGCGAACGCACCCGCCAGCAGGACCGCGCTGAACGTTCCCTCCATACCCGGCATCCTAAGTCGCACCACCCCGGCAGACGGGGCAGCGCAGCCATGGGCGCGCCGCAGGAGCTAAGGTGCGGGCATGGGAGCGGGAAAACTCGTCATCAAGGTCATCGTCGGCAAGGACGACCCAGAACGCTGCACGCAGGCATTCACCGTGGCTGCGACGGCACTCGCCAGCGGGGTGGAGGTCTCGTTGTGGCTGGCCGGTGAGGCGGCCTGGTTCTCACTGCCGGGCCGTGCCGGTGATGTGACCCTCGAACACTCACCGCCACTGTCCGACCTGCTTGGCGCCGTGCTGGCGGGCGGGATGGTGACGTTGTGCACCCAGTGCGCGGCGCGGCGCGGCATCACCCCCGACGACGTCATCGAAGGTGTCCGCATCGCAGGCGCGGCCACGTTCGTGAGTGAGGTCACCGCCGAGCAGACCCAGGCGCTGGTCTACTGAGCGCGCCCAGCTACTGGCCCCCCGACAGCGGCCAGCCGCTGCTCACGCAACTGACGCGCCCACTCCTCCTCCGCAGGTGGCAACGGTGGCAACGGCCCCACTGCCCAGCTCAGGACCAGGTCGGCCAATGCCGGGTTGCGGACGAGGACCGGGCCATGCAGGTAAGTGCCCACAACGCGGCCTGCTGTCGCGCCCTCAGTCTTGTCACCGTTGCCCACGCCCACACGCACCTGGGCCAGTGGCGCCGCGCCCCGGCCCACGTGGGTGACCCCCTGGTGGTTCTCGAACCCCGTCAACGGCGGCACCCCGAACGCCGGGTCCACGTCAGCGAGGATCTCTCCCACACCCCTGCGCTCACCGCGCGTGCTGTGGATATCTATGAGCCCCAGCCCAGCCGTTGGCTGACCCTCCACCCCCGCGAACTCGGTGCCGAGGAGCTGATAGCCCGCACACACCGCAAAGACCACCGCGCCGCCGCTGACCGCGGCGTTCAGGCCGCCATCAGCCCGCAGCCGGCGAGCCGCCAGCACCTGCGGCAGGTCCTCGCCCCCGCCCAGCAGGTAGATGTCACCCTGGTGCGGCACCCCCTGGTCCGCATTGACCAGCACACAGTCCACGCCCAGGCCGCGCAGCCGGGCCCGGCGCTCCAGCACCAGCAGGTTGCCCCGGTCGCCATAGGTGCTGAGCAAGTCCGGGTACACCCACACGATGCGCAGGCTGCTTGGTCCCGCCGGCCGTGCCATAGTCACTCCGCCCGCCCCAGACTCACTCCGCCCGCCCCAGACTTACTCTGATCTGCTGGAACGCGGTGTAGTTCGCCACCACATCCAGCGACCTCGACTGGGTGCGGCCCACCGCGTCAGTCACCGTGTCGGCCAGCTCGAACGGCACCCGGTCCGCTTCCAGGCGCACCGCCAGGTCCAGTCGGCGCTCACCAGTGACAAACACCGGCCTGCCCCAGAGCACCCGGTAGTCCACGTCCCACAGCCAGGAAGTGTCCCGGCCATCGGGCTCGCGTGCATTGACCGACAGCAGCACCGGCCCCGGCGCCGGAGACAGCACGTCGAAGGCCTCCAGCCAGCCAGCAGGGTTCTTCGCCAGCAGCAGGCGCACCTGCCGTCCCTGGACCTGCAGCCGCGTGTAGCGGCCCGCCACCGAAG
Source organism: Streptosporangiaceae bacterium (assembly GCA_035946955.1). GTDB lineage: Bacteria > Actinomycetota > Actinomycetes > Streptosporangiales > Streptosporangiaceae > DASYYE01. The sequence goes on from DASYYE010000332.1 coordinate 5,230, forward strand.
CCACCTCACGCAGCTTCGGCAGCCCATAGACCGGGTCGACTCCGAACACCTCGGCCACGGCCAGCGCCACCACCGCATTGGACTCATTGGCCCGGCCCGGCAGGGACAGGCCGAGCTGGTGAATCCGGCCCACAGAGTCAACGACATGGCCCCGGTCAGCGACCCACCGCGCAGGGGGGCGGGCGAAACCACACTCGCCGCAACGCCACCCGAGCTCGTCACGCATCAAATGCGAGCCACACTCCGGGCAGCACCACGAGTCCTCATGCCAGTTCTGCCCCGCCGCCACCCAGATGACCTGCGGAGACGCGGACGCCGCCCAGGCGATGAGCGGGTCATCGGCATTCGCCACCACCCAGCAGCCCGGCGCCCTGGCCAGCGCCTCGCGCCACCGCCTGGCCACCATCCACACCTCAGCCGCCCGGTCCATCTGGTCCCGGCTCAAGTTCAGCAGCGTCACGACCCGCGGGTGAGTGGCCGCAATGACCGCAGGCAGGTACTTCTCGTCGGTCTCCAGGACCGCGATCGGGGCGTTCGGCGACTGCCCGAGCGCTGCCGTCAGGCCCGCCTCCATGTTCGCCCCGAACGCATTGGACACGACCTCCTGCCCGAGCGCCCCCAGGGCGGCCGTGATCAGGCGGGTTGTGGTCGTCTTCCCGTTGGTCCCGGTGACCAGGACGACCTTGCGGCCATCGGCCAGCAGCGACAGCAGGTGCGGTTCGACCCGCAGCCCGATGACACCGCCGATGACAGACCCGTCACCGCGACCCGCCAGACGTGACATCTTCCCTGCGGCGCCGCCGATCGTGGTCGCCACGCGCGCCCGCAACGGAAGCCTGCTCATGGGCGATGATGCTATCCGGCACCAGCGCTATTTGGCGCCACTGCCTTCTTCGGTCCCTGCGGTCGCGGCCGCTTGCCCGCCGTCCCAGGCAACGAACCGCCGTGGCCACGACAGGATCCCCTCCAGCCAGGGCCGCACGCCCATGAGCCCAGCAGCCAGGGCAAACTGCCTGGCCGGGGGAAGTCCCACGCCGACGATGGCGAGGTCACGGCCGAACCCGCGCTGGTCCCCCGCTCCGAGCAGGGCGGTCCAGGCGGGAGGCTGGTTATGCGGGATACGCGTGGAGTACGGATGCCGGTGCAGCACCCGGAGCCGGTCCCCAACCCGCATGCCCGGCCAGTCCCGCAGGCCAGGCAGGTCGAAGTCCAGCGGCGGGGCGGGGCGGCCAACCTCAGGCGGACTCCCGTCCCGCGGGCACACTTTGTCCAGTTCATGCAGCCAGCGCAACTGGGGCACCACCCAGTCAGGACCAGCCTGGCCACCCGGCCCGGCGTCCCCGCCGAGCAGTGCCAGGGCCGCGGCGGCAATGCTGTGCGTCAGGAGCGCGGGCGGGTAGCTGGGGCGCAGGGCTGCGGCGCGCTCCCCCACAGCCTGCCCGGCCACGGTGGCCAGCAGGCACTCACGGGTACGCGGCCCCAGCCCATGCCAATGCCGGACGAGTTGGCCAGGCACGCCCGGGTGCCCCCGGTTCGTCAGGAAAGCCAGCACGAGGGTTTCCAGCCAGACCCGCAGCCATGCCTCGCCGTGCCCGGGCGAGGTCGCGAGCAGGTCGGCCTGGCGCATCTCGCGCTGGGTGCAGGGGCACTCCTGTGCGCAGCGGGGCCCGCATGCGGCGCTGCGCCGGCCCAGCAGTGGCGGCGGCGGTCCGGGGAGCGTGCGCTCACGCGCGGCGCCCAGTGGGACCCTGACCCGCAGCGGGCGGTCCATGCCATCGGCGAACACGGCCGCCACTCCCGGTTCCAGTGCGACCACCTGCTTTGACTGGTCGTCGCCAAGGTTCATGGCAGCGCCCACGAGTTCCCGGTCATCGCGCGCGGGCAGCCGGTGGACGACCTTGAGTGCGGTGTTCTTCACCACGTCGGGGACCAGCTTGGCCGGGATCTGCTCGGCAACCACCAGTCCTTCGCCATAGGCCCGGATCTCCGCCAGCATGCTGGCGAACAGTTCCACGGCATGCGCGCTCGCCGTGGCCTCCCGCCGTGCCCGCAGCAGGCGGTGTGCCTCCTCGATGACGATGACATGGCGCAGCCCGCCCGCGGGTTCCGTGCGTGCCCGCAGCCGCAGGTGCTCCACAACCCTGATGACCAGGGTGCCCATGAGGAACGCCTTGTCTTCGTCATTGGCGATGTCCTCCATCGCGAGCACGACGTTGCGCTGGAGCAGCCCGGCGATGTCGGCGGGGTGCCCGCCTTCGAAGAACCGCCCGGCCGAGCCGACCCGCAGCGACCGCAGCCGCACATCGACGAACCCGCGCACATCGGCCTGGAGTTCCCGGCCGTAGCCGACGTCGGTGACCACGGCCGTTGCTGTTTCCTGCAACTGGGCGAGGGTGGGAACCTCCGGTGCTGAGTGCGTCCCGGGCATGCCCCCGCCGGTGACGACATCCCAGCCGTTGGCCTCGTAGACCCGCTGCAGAGCTTGGGCCATGATCTGCGGGAACGGCTCGTCGGCGTCGAAGGCGGCCAGGAACAGCGCCCGGACCATGTCAATGTGTGCCTGCACGGGGTACCCGGGCTCGGGCGCGAGCGGGTTGACCGACAGCGGGACGGCCGAGGGGTCAGCGGGGTTGACCACGGTGACCGGCTCTGTACCGCGGCCGGCGAGGCGGCCAGCCATCCCCGCGTACTCCGACTTCACCGGCTCGACCACCAGCCAGGGCAGCCCGGCGGCGGTGAGTTGTTCCAGCAGGTGCCGTACGGTCTGGGACTTGCCCGACCCGGTGGCCCCGGTCACCAGCGCGTGCCTGTTGAGGGTGGCGAGCGGCACCCGGAACTCCCCGACCGGCCGGTCCTGTCCGTCGAGGATGTCGCCCAGGCTGATCTGTGCCGGGCCATCCTGCGGCCGCTGCGTACCGGGAGGGTTTTGTATCTGCGGGGCGGTCTCACTGGTCAGGTCGAAGTAGCCGGAGTCGATCACCCGCACCCCTGGCACCTCGCGGCGCGGCAGACCGGCGAGGGCGCTCAGCAGCCCGGCGCTCGCCCGGAACGGAACCTGCGCCTGGGCCCGCGGGTCCGCCGTCCTGGTTGCGAGCGCACCGGCCAGGGGGTGCGCGCCAGCGACGGCCGCGAGCCGGTAGGAGTGGTGACTGAGGTCGATCGAGCCCACCAGGACCGGCGCGAGCGCGGCGAGTTCCCCAGCCCCTTCCGCCCCCACGAGGACCCGGACCTCCCACAGCCCGGCTTCGCGGAATGTGTCCAGCTCGGCCAGGCGTTGTTCGGCCCGCTCCGCGCTGAAACGGGCCCGTTCGTCCTCACGCGTGCGCAACACACCGACCTGCGTGCGCAACTCCTCCAGTTCCGTGTCGAGGTCGTCGGTTGGTTCTGCGACTACCAGCCAGCCGAACGGCCGCCCCATGAGCATGGTGAGGGCAAGCTCGAACCTGGTGGGCAATGGCGGGCCGCCCTCGGGTGCGGACCGCCGGGCCGGGGCCGCGGGCGGTGCCTGGCGTCCCAGGCAGGGTGCCCACACCAGCCGTCCCAACATGTCGACCCAGTCGGCGGACGCGGGAACGGCGCGCGCCCCGGCAGGGAACAGTACGGTGCCAGATCCCGGTGACCGGCCGGCTCGTCCACGCAGAGCGGCATTGGTGACTAACTCCAGGGGTGAGCCCGGCCCGCGGCACAGCCATCCGGCCACGAACGGCCTGCGGCTGGCCAGCGCGGCCGACGCGGCAGGGAGGACGGCCAGGAAGTCCTGCTCGGCGCAATCCTGCGGCGCGGCAGCCGGAATGGACAGAACCCGCAGCCATGGCCCAGCGCGCACGTCGCCCATGACCGGAATCGCCACCACATCGAGTGCATACCAGTCCCACCCAGCACTCCGCCACCCAACCGCGCCGGGTCAGCTCAATACAGCGCACTGTGGACGCCGACGGGATGCGGGCCTCAAGCCCGCGGGCGGGCACAGTGATGCGGCCGGTTTCGCGCCGGCGGCCGTAGGGAACAACGCGGACTGGCGGATGCACCGGGGCAGGTGCGTATGCCTGGGGAACCGGGGGCGTGTTGTCCCCAGATGTCGTCGGATGAGCGCCTGCGTGAGCACGCGCCACCCTCGGCATCACATCATCGACGGGGGAGTTCAGATGACCATGAGTGCCAGTGCCAGTGCCAGTGCCAGCGTCCAGTTCGACCAGGTGACCGAGGCGGTGCGGCAGGCTGAGGCCGAGATCAAGGCTTCGGCGTCCAAGGACCGCGACGAGCTGCAGGTGCAGGTGGACCAGGCACGCAGTGGCGCCGAGCAGTGCGCCGGCCAGATCCAGGCCAAGGCGACCAAGGCACGCGGGGACACCGCGGCGGGCTGGCAGTCGATGAAGGAGAACTGGCAGGCGCACGTCAGCGACCTGCACAGCAAGGCCGCTGGCAAGAAGGCCAAACTGGACCAGAAGAAGATGGCGGTGAGGTGCGAAGTGGCGGAAGACTACGCCCAGGACGCGGTCAGCTTCGCCATCGCGGCCGTGCAGGAAGCCGAATACGCCGTCTTGGACGCTGCCCTCGCGCGTGCCGACGCCCAGGCCGCTGGCACCGGCTGATCCGCCGCTCGGGGTGGCACGGTGACCCGGGCTTAGCTGACATCCGGCCCGCTTACAGTGCACTGTGGACGCTGGCGGGATGACGGGCCTCGAGCCGGGTGTGGGGATAGCCGAGAACTACCGCCGTTTCGCCCGCGTGGAGGCAGCTGGGCGGTCACCCGCCTATGAGCGCCTCGCGCTCGCGGTCGCGGACGACCCGGTGGTCCTTGGTTTCCTGCTCACCCTCCCGGCGCTCAAGCGCCAGCCCAACCTGCTGTTCGCAGCCGCGTCCTTCCTGCTCGGCACCGCGCCCGGCACCGGGACGCTGCGGCGGCTGGTCACCGAGTCGCCCGCGCAGCTCACATCGGTGATGTTGGCGCGCAGGACGCAGACGAACGAGGCAGCCCGGTGTGCGACGCTCCTGCCTGCCCTGGCTGGCCTGCCGGAGCCGCTCGCACTGCTGGAGGTGGGTGCCGCGGCCGGCCTGACCTTGCAGGTGGACCGGTACTCCTATGACTACGGCGGGCACCGTGTCGCTGGGACCGACCCGCAGGCGCCGACACTGTGGTGTGACCCACGGGGCTCCGTCCCCCTGCCGGCACGCGTGCCGGAGGTCTGCTGGCGGGCGGGGCTGGACCTCAACCCGCTGGATGCTGGTGCTGACGACGATGTGCGGTGGCTGACCTGCCTGTTGTGGCCCGGCGAGTCCGGCCGGGCGGAACGCCTGTCAGCGGCCCTGGCCACCGCACGTCGGCACCGGGTCCCGGTGTACCAGGGTGACCTCCTCGACGACCTGGAACGTGTCGCGACGCAGGCCCCTGCGGCGGCCACTCTGGTGGTGTACCACTCGGCCGTGCTGGGTTACGTAGCGGAGGCCCGGCGCCGGGCGTTTGGGGCCGCGGTGCGTGCGCTCGGTGCGGTCTGGCTGTCGAACGAGGGCCCTGAGGTGGTCGCAGGCGTGACGCCACCGGCGGTCAGTGAGGCACCGGGCGGAGACGGCGAAGCTGGCAGGCAGGGTGGCTTCCTGCTGGTGCGGGACGGCACCCACCCGCTGGCGCGCACGAACCCGCATGGCATGTGGCTCGAGTGGCTGGCCTGAGCGGAGGCCAGCGAATGGCCCTTGACGCGGATGCCCCCAGCCCGGCCTCGGCCCTGGCGGCGTTCGGGCTCGGCGGCGCACCCGTCCGCATGACCGAGGTGGGCGGAGCGTGGTCGAACCGCGTCTGGCAACTGGACACGAGTGAGGGCAGTTTCGCCGTCAAGGAGATGCGCAACCCCTGGAAGGACCCGCACTGGGCGGGGTGGCTGGCGGAGGCCTGGTCCTTTGAGCAGCGGGCACAGTCAGCCGGGGTGTCCATGCCGGCCCCGGTCCCGAACCCGGCCGACGGCGGCTGCCTCGCCTGGGTCCAGAGGTGCGGCAGCACTTCGCGTGCCCCTGTCCGCCTGCACCGGTGGGCTGCTGGCCGGCCCCTTGGCACGGGGCCTGTTGACGAGGCGGTCGCAACCTGGGCAGGCAAGACCCTCGCGACCTTGCATGGGCTGCGGGTCCGGCCACAAGACCGGGACCTGTTCCCCGTCCCTGACACCGCGACCGCCGGGAAGTGGCCAGAACTGACCGGCGCCGCGCAGCGGGCTGGCGCGCCGTGGGCCCAGCTCATGACCGACGCGGCCGCCTCGGTGACGGTCATCGCCGAACTGGCCCGCTCAGCCGGGCACCAGCCAGGCGAGGAGGTCATGACGCACGGCGACATCGACCAGAAGAACATTGTCACCACCAGCGACGGACCGGTCCTGTGCGACTGGGACGTGGCCGCCCCGCTCGTCCCCCGCTGGGAGCTCGCCGATGTCGCCCTGTCCCTGGCCTGCTGGGAGGCGCTGCCCATAGCCCGTGAGGTCGTCCGCGCCTACCGCCGGTCCGGCGGTGACGACACTGCGGTCCAGCCCAGCGACCTGGGCCTGCCGATGATGACCGGCCTGGACTGGGCGGCCTTCAATGTGGAGCGCGCCCTCGGCCTGCGTCCCGCTACCCCGGCGGAGGCAGCCATGGCAGGTGGGCTGCTCCCCGGGCTGCTGGCCGAGATCCCGGTGCAGGCCGAGATGGCCTGCCGCATCGCTGCTGTGCTCCAGTTGTGATGGCCAGTTCCGGGCCCTGTCCTAGGGTGCGGTGCGGTGTTACGTTCCGGTTCAGCCGGGAGAAAGGGGACCACGATGACCTTGCGAGGGCTGGCAGAGCGGCGGTGGTGGCTGGGCGGGGCGGTTGCTCTGGCGGCGCTGGCGGCGGTGGGACCCGGGTTGCCTGGCACGGCGACCGCCCAGAGCGGGATGGACTGGCCGCAGTTCCGGTTCAATGCCGCCCGGACCGGGGTCACCCCGGAGTCTCTGCTCGGCACCACTAACGTCTCTCAGCTCACCACGAGGTGGACCGCAGCGTTCGGCGCGGTGAGCGAGACCTCACCTGCGGTCGCCACCGACAGCAGCGGCACCGGCCTGGTCTACGCGGGCACTCTCGCTGGTTCCTTCTCCGCCTTCAACGCGGGCACCGGCGCACCGGTCTGGACAGACAGCCTTGGGACCAGGGGCCCTGCAGGCTCACCAGCGGTCTCCCGCAACAGGGTGTACGTGGCCAGCTCAGCTGGTGTGCTGTACGTGCTCAACGCCACCACCGGCGCCCACGTGTGCTCGGTCAACCTGCGGTCCGTCATCGACGTCTCGCCGGATGTGGTCAGTGCCCCCGACGGCTCGGGCCCTCTGGTCCTGCTGGGCGGCCTGTCGCACAAGGAGTGGGCGGTCTTCGGCGCCGGCAACAAGCATGGCGAGTGCAAGATCGACTGGACATTCGACAGCGTGGACGGCTTCCCCGGCACCTGGTCGTCTCCGGCATTCGGCACCGACGCCCTGGGCAGGCCGGTGGTGGTGTTCGGCAGCAAGGACACCGACGACTCGGTATACAGCGTCGATGTCACCACGGGGGCGCTGGTATGGAAGTACCAGACTGCCACCGTGAAGGAGCAGGATGTGGGAGGCGGCCCGGTCATCTCCGCGCCTGGGACCAATGGCCTGGCCGACGGTGCGGTCTACATCGAGGGCAAGGACGGGGTGGTGTACGCCCTGGACCTGACCACCGGCACCAAGTTGTGGAGCTTCACCGTGGGCGCGCCGGGCCTGTCCGCCTCCTCCGGTGCGCTGGCCGGCAATGCGCTAGTGATCGGCTCGGACAATGGTGTGTACGCGCTCAACGCCACGACCGGGGCTATGCTCTGGCACGTCCTCAAGGGCACCATGGTCGCCTCGCCAGCAGTCTGCGGCCCGGTCGGCCAGCAGGTGGCGTTCATCGGCGGGGCAAAGGGCAACCTGTACGCGCTGTCGCTGGCCACAGGGGCGACGCTGTGGAAGTCACCAACCGCTCTCGGGTACTTCGCATCACCCGCCGTCTCACAGGGCCAGGTGTTCGCGGTCGACCGGAGCAGCGTGCTCACTGCTTACTCTCTGCCAGGAACCTGACCACCACAGGAGGGCGTCTTCTTCACTGGGCCTTCTTCACTGGGCCGGGTCTGCCAGGGTGACCAGGTCGGTCCCGGCCTTGACCGCGTCGCGGAGCAGAGCGGCGACCTCCCCCGGGTCAGCGTTTATGGCGTCGAGCGCCTCGGCGGTCAGTGGGATCTCCTCGAGCCGGTACTCGCCGCGGTCTGGACCGCCGGGCTCCGCAAGGGTGCGGGGGTGACCAGCACCGCCCGGACACACTCGATCACCGCGCCTCCCGCGCGTCTCGCGCCGCTCACCACGTACGCGAATCCCGTCAGGGGCCCGGGCGCCTGGACCCGGGCCCCCACAGGATGCCAGATGTGTCCATCAGGGCCGGCGCCAGCACACGCCGCCCTGGCCGTCAGGGCGTGAGCGCGATGGCGACCGGGCTGAGCCCCACTTTGATTGCCTTGCCGACGGTGTTGGTCGCGGTGCGGAACGGGGTCACCGTGTCTGCAGGGTTCATGCCGGTGCCGTCATCGGTCACGTAGCCCGCGGCACCGTCCGCGGTTAGCGCGATGGCCCAGGGCCCCGACCCGGCCGGGAACGCCTGACCCGCGCTGTTGGTTGCGGTGCGGATCGGCGTCACGCCCTGGCCGGTGGTGACATATACGGTCTTCCCGGTTGGGATGACGGCGAAATGTGTCGGGAAGCCGGCCACCTTGATGGGCGTGCCCGCCTTGCCGGTGGCGATGTTGATCGGCCACACGGACCCTTGCGAGATGGGGATGTGGACGTGGAAGCAGGCTACGTACGCGGTCGTGCCGTTCGGCGTGATGATGATCGCGCTGGGAGCGGTTCCCACCACGATCGGCTTCTCCGCCGTGTTGGTGGTGGTGTTGATCGGCCGTACCGTGTCGGCGTTCAGATCCCCGATACCGATCGTGACGTACGCGGCCTTCCCGTCCGGCGTGACCACGATGTCCCCAGTGGTCTTCCCGACCTTGATCGCCGTACCCGCCTTGTTGGTGACCGTGCTGATCGGCGTCACCGTGCCGTTGCTGCTCGCCACGTAGACGGTCTTCCCGTTCGGGGTGATCGCGAGGTCACCTGCACCCGGGACGTTGATTGCCTTGCCAGCCCTGTTCGTGGCGGTGCTGATCGGGGTCACCGTGCCATTGCCGCCGCCGCTCACATACGCGGTCTTGCCGTCCGGCGTGATCGCAATGCTTGCGGGGAAAGTCCCGACCTTGATGGGCTTGCCAGCCCTGTTCGTGGCGGTGCTGATCGGGGTCACCGTAGCCGAGCCCGAGTTGGTGACGTAGGCGGTCCTGCCGTTCGGGGTAATGGCTATGGCGTTCGGGTTGACCCCGACTCTGATCGGACTGCCAGCCTTGTTCGTGGCGGTGTTGATCGGGGTCACCGTGTTGGCATCGAGGCTGACCACGTAGGCGATCTGCGGCCCCGCCGACGGTGCCCGGACCACGCTGGCCACGGCTGGCCCGGCACCGGGCAGCCCCAGTACTGCCAGAGCCGCCATGCCGGCCGTCGCACTGGCCCCCCAGAGGATATGCGTGTGCATCAAACCTGTCCTTTCCATCGCACCCCCACCCGCTCCGCCGAACCCGCCGACCCCTGCGGGCCACTACGCGGATGCCCTGCTCAGAGCGGATGCCCTCTCAGGTATGTAGACGCCGCTACCATGCGTTGCGTTGGCAAGAACATAAGCATCATGCGCCACACGCGTAACTCCCGCTGCGACCTCAGCATTGGAAAACCGCGGGCCGCCACAACGAGCACGAGAGGCTATCAGCCCAGGTCAAAGGCTTGACAGCGGACTGTCGTACCTCTGGCCTATCATCGAACTAGATTTCGATACTGGATGAGTTACCCGCCAGCGAGCTGGGCGCGGTACGAAGTAACGAGGAGGGGCTGAGTCCGGTGCGTGACCCACAGCGGGTGACCAGCGCAACGCAGGCGATGAACATGCTGATTGCCGCACTGGGCTACCTGGCCACGCTTGACGCAGCCTCCCTGCCGACCGCCACCCAGGCTGAGGCCCTGAAATGCCTCGAACGCGCCGAGTCACGCCACACCGTGGCACGCTCCCGGATCTTGGCCGCGTTTTCCGCGCAGCGCGGACCCGAGGACGACGGCCTCGGCAGTGCCCGGATGTGGCTGACCTTCCATACCCGCACCACCAAACACGCCGCTCGGGGCTCCGTCGCCTGGATGCGGCGACTTCGCACCCACCCAGTCATCGAGGAGGCGCTGGTTGCGGGGGAACTGTCATGCTCATGGGCGCGGCAGTTCTGTGAGTGGACAGAGCGCTTGCCGACCGACAGCGCGAGGCCGCGGACGGGATCTTGTGCGGGGCCGCAGCACGCGGCGCGGAACTGGGTGATCTCGCGGGCCTGGCCCTGCAGATGTATGAGCGGACCCGTGAACCCGATCAGGACAGGGACGGCGGGTTCGCTGACCGGTGGGTCCGGCTCGACACCACCCTCGGTGGCGCGGGCAGGGTCAACGGAGACCTCTCCCCGGCTGCGCTGCCGCACTCGGTGCGGTGCGGCAGCCGGTTGACTGGAAGCCATCAGGCTGCGCCTCACGTGGCCCGCCCGGTTGGCCCCTGGCGGGCGATCCAGGTTTGCAACGAAACGTCGGACCTGAGCGTTACGGTCGATTCGTGCCCATGAAGATCAGCGAGATCATCCTGCTGTTAGAACGGGACGGCTGGAGGCTGAAGCGCGTTTCCAGCTCCCACCGGCACTTTGCTCACCCCGCGAAGCCAGGGCTGGTTACCGTCGCGGGTAAGCCGAGCGCTACCTTGAAACCGAAGACCGAGTCGAGCATCCTGAAGCAAGCGGGTCTGCGAAAGGATCGGCCATGAGGGGCTACGTGGTCGTCTTCGAGGGCGACGATGAGTCGGGCTACTCGGCGTACTCTCCTGACCTGCCGGGGGTTATCGCTGCTGCTGACTCGCGCCAGGAGACCGAGACGCTGATGATCGAAGCCATGGCTGCGCACATCGCCATGCTCCGGCAGGATGGCCAGCCAGTGCCCGAGCCGTCAGAGTTGGCAAGCGCCACGATCATTGACCCAGCAGCTGCATAAGCTGACCGCCTGGCGGCACTCCGGCCAACTCGGTTGCGTTGCGGCAGGGGATACATGCGCCTTGTGAGCCGCCTTGCCTTGGTGCTCGACGCGGCTCCGCCTTGCGCCAACAACCTCTGTGGACGAGTTTGGGGCAGCTAGGCACATCCCCTGTACCGCTGCGATGGGCTTCAGTGGCGAGCCTCAGCTCTGCGATGACGTATGCCTGCTCAGATGCGGCATCGTCCCTCTGTCCCGCAACCCCGTACGCTTGGGCCTGCGGGCCCTGCTGGCCCTGGCCAGCTTGACCAGGGCGTCCTGTTCCGCATCAGTGACCCCGTACACCTCCAGCATCAGCCGCACGTCGTTCGGGTGAGGTGGGTCCGGCCGGTCTCGATCCGGAAGATCTTGGAGTCGTGCCAGTCCAGCCGTTCAGCTACCGCTTTCTGGCTCAGCCCCGAGAGTTCCCGCAGCCGCCTCAGCGTGGCTATGAGCTGTGCGTCCACATCCGGCCGCCTCCCCTCATGCATCAGCTGACCTGACCGACTTGTCCAGCTCGGCAGCGCTGCGAGCGGACACAGTCTTGCTGTCACTTCTCCGGCGGGCGACCCACAACGTTCCACCCACCACACGCCCGACAGTCTTAAACTCCCAGCGGTCGCCGTGGATCTCGCGGAGTGCAAGGAGCTGGTTAGTCTGTGGGGTCTCGTAGCTCACCGGACAACCGCCCAGCAGACTTTCCCGGTTGCATCGTCCAGCCACCGAACTCCGGTCTCCTCGGCCAGCGCCTGCACGATGGTCAGCCCTCTGCCGTACTCCTGGTCTGGCCCTGCATCGGCAGGCTGGGGTGTGACTTCGCTGCCGTCCCAGACCTCCACCAAGACGGACGCGCCATCCGAGCGGAGCCACAGCCTTACTGGAGGAGGCCCGGGGATGTGCTGGCCGCCGAACCAGTGCCCATCAAGTCCCTGGCTGGCTTGGACGCCGTTCGTAACCAACTCGGAGACGACTAGCTCGGCGGAGTCGGTTAGGTGACCTAAACCCCACTCACCCATGACAAGACGGGTGTGCAGCCTTGCCGAAGGAACCGCTGACGCCATCGCTCCAAGCTCAAGGTGGGTGGTGGCAGGGCCAGCGACGGAGCTGGGCTCGGGGTTGCTCAGGGTGGGCCTGGTACCCGCAACATCGCTGACCCTGCCGGTCATGGTGAGTGCCTCCAGGTTGCTGTTCCTGGCCCCACCCGGGGTGATCTCGGAGCCCCGGGCGGGGGTGTCCCTGGCCGGGCGGCTGAGGCTCACGTGGCAGCGTCTAGGACGGTGCTAGGTGATTCCTTGCCGGGTGACCGGCCGGGGACCGTAAGCTATGATTCACCAACATTCAGTGATGTGCAATAGTGCAAGAAGACTAGTGCGGACGGAAGTGAACCTGGTATGGCCAGACGACCGAGTAACCCAGACCAGAACCCCACCCTGGGGGGTCGCCGCCTGGCCATCGAGCTGCAGAACCGGCGCGAGGCGGCAGGGCTGTCCCGCGAGGAGGCAGCCAGCCAACTCGAATGGTCAACATCCACGATCTTCAGGATCGAGACAGGACGCAGCCGTCCCCAGCCAGGCAACGTCAAGGTGCTGCTGGACCTCTACGGAGTCACGGGCCCGGAGCGTGACGGCCTTATCCAGCTCACCCGCGAGGCACGCAAGCCTGGCTGGTGGCATACCTTCCGGGGTCTGCTGCCAGACCCTTACGAGGTGTTCATCGGACTGGAGTCCGGTGCTTCCTCGATCCGGAACTTCGAGCCGCTGGTTGTGCCGGGTCTGTTGCAGACCGAGGACTACGCCCGGGAGCTGTCACGCAACGGCCCGCGTGAGCTTGACCGCGACGAGGTGGAGCGTTTCGTTGAGGTACGCATGGCCCGGCAGAAGGTACTGATGCGAGACAACCGGCCCCGGCTCTGGGTCGTCATTGACGAGGCAGTGATCCGGCGGCTGGTCGGCGGCCCTGCTGTCATGCGAGCACAACTCCAGCATCTGGCCGAGAGCGCACAGGAAGGCAGGACGACCCTCCAGGTCATGCCCTTCCGTGCAGGCGCACACGCTGGCACGGCCGGCCCCTTCGTCATCATGGAGTTCCCAGAGCCCACTGACCCCCAGGTGGTCTACGTCGAGACCCTGGCCGGGGACATCTACCTCGAAAAGCACGCGGACGTAGACCGCTATACCATTGCATTTGACCGGCTGCTTGCGGCAGCTCTCAGCCCGGACGACTCGGTTCGGCTGATTGAGCAGGCAGCCAGCACCATGACGTAGAGGAGGTGCGCGGGATGACTGCGACCGACATGTCCCGCGCTGACTGGCACAAGAGCAGTTACAGCGGCCAGACAGGCAACTGTGTGGAAGTCGCCACCACCTTGCCAGGGCTGGTGGCGGTCAGGGACTCTCAGAACCGAGACGGGGGAGTGCTGCGGTTCTCGCCGGTCCAGTGGCGTGAGCTGCTGGAGAACATCAAGCACTCCTGACACGACAAGGCCCTGTCCCCCAGGCTGGGGACAGGGCCTCTGTCTGTGTGGGTCAGCCAGTCACCTAGGTGTTGTCGCTGATGATCTCAGCGAGAGTCAAACAGTCCAGCTCGCTGTACCCGTTCTCCACCTCGGACAGCACAGCAGCCACCATCCGCGCCCGTCCTACCAAGCGCTCATCGGTGACCGGCAGGTCCAGGGCAGTGTGGATGGTGGTGAGGAGAAAGCTGTGTACCTGGACTGATCGTCCCGGCCTTGGCTCGGACCTCCTGCCACGCCGGTGCTGAGGCTAGTGCCACCCGGCGAGGGAGAGCATGATTGTCAGACATGGGCCTGTCCTCCTGTGAAGGACTCGTCCTAGCCTCGGTGGCGTGTTGGTAGCGCGTCACCGGGGCGCCCACGGTGGTGGGCCATGGCCAGGGTATGCCGCGTGGCCATGTCCCAACGGTGACAACCCCCTGACCTGGCACCCAACCATCCGTGTATTGGCAACCTGGTGCCCTGTGCAGGTTCCACCACTTGGTGGCCGTCCACGACGGGGGCTGGCCGCTCCAGTTGAACCCAGACGGGACCACCACCGCCACTAGCCCGAAGTTACGGCCAGTCTGGTGGGTGTTTGTGGGGTTGAGCTGGTGTTTTGCCGGAGTGGCTGGGTTTTGTTCTGGCTACTTCAGGGTGAGCGGGATGGGGACGCCGATCAGGTCGAAGGCTTCGCGCTGGGCACTGGTGGGCTCGGTGAGCATCGGGACGTCGGTGGGGGCGCCGGTGACCTGGACCTGGTTGCGGGTCAGGGTGGCCAGGTGGCCGATCAGGCCGCGGAAGCTGCGGTAGGGGCGGCCGGCTGGGTCGCGCTGGCGGGAGGCCTTGGCCTGGGCGGCGGCGGAGCGGTGGGCGGGCGCGACTGGGTTGTCCTGTGGGGGCGGGTTCTCGTCGGTGAAGGTCAGCGGGGCCCAGGCCCGGCGCAGGTGCCAGGTGAGGTAGCAGGCGAGCATGCAGATCAGGACGTGGGCTTTGACGCGTTCTTCGAGCCGGTGGAACACCGGGCGCAGGTCCAGGTCGTCGGATTTGATGTGCCGGAAGTCCCGCTCGACGTATTTGAGGTTCTTGTAGGCGGTCACTGCGCCCGGGGCGTCCAGTTCGCCTGCGGGGATGGGGGTGCGCAGCACGTAGAACCCATCCAGGGCGGCTTCGGCGTCGATCTGGTCCTGCCTGCGCGCCACGGCCAGGCTGGCATCGGTGATGGTGACGGCGAAGTGCTTGGCGGTCTTGTACTTGCTGATCACCTTGCCCACCTCGACCCCGATCGGCCCGGCGCCGGTGAGTCTCCCGGCGGCAACGCGGGCGGTAATGGGGGCGAGCAGTTTCTCGGTTGCTTGCAGCAGGTCTTCGCGTTTGCGGGCGCGCTCGGCGGCCAGCACCGGGTTGCGGCAGCAGATGAGCCGCTCGCCGGGGAAGTCCTCACTGGTGATCTCGGCGAGGTCCTGCTGGTCGAACAGGGACAGCTGCAGCGGGCCGCCCTCAGCCACGAGCTTTTTGATGGCGGGGGCGCGCAGCGCGGTGATCCACCCGTAAGGGTCCGGCCGGGCGGTGCCGTCCTCCAGCTGGTTCAGCGCGGCGATCCGGGCGCTGGTGATCATGCCCCTGTCACCGACCATGACCATCTTGGCCAGGCCGAACTTCTCCCGCACCACCTGCACGATGCCGGTGAACGCAGCGGGGTCGCCGGTGTTGCCGGGGAAGACCCGCACCGCGACAGGGCGGCCCGCTGGGTCGGTGAGCAGCCCGTACTCGACCTGCAGTGTGCCCTTCTTGCCGTCTCGGGAGTAGCCGCGGGCAGCCAGCGGGCACTGCGAGCCTTCCAGCCACGAGCTGGACAGGTCGAACAGCGCCATCCGCGCCGGGTTCGCCGCAGGGGCCAGGTGGCGGGCCGCCAGCCCCGCCTCGATGGCGTCCTGCCGGTGCACCAGCCAGTCCATCGCCGCGTAGGTGTCATCGGTGGACGCCCCGGCCACCCCCAGGTCAGCGCCCAGGGTGGTATCCCCCCACCAGGCCAGGGTGGACAGCTTGGAGCCCGGCCGCACCACCCGGGAGATGACCAGCGCCAGGGCCAGGTCCCGCTGCCGGCCACCCGGGCCGAGCAGCGCGGGCAGCCCCAGCTTCGCCGCCAGGGCGTGCACCGCGGCGACGTGACCGTGCGGCAGCGAGGCGGTGATGGTGACCGCCTGCCCAGCCGGCACCAGCCGCTCACCTTTCAAGGTGGCCTCGATCGCCGCAACCGCCTCATCCGGCAGCGCCGACAGGTTCGCCAGCGTCTCATGCCGGACCTTGCCGCCCTCGCGGTACGTCCGGCGCACCAGCACCGACTCATACACCCGCTGCTCACCAGACTTCGCCACATAGGTGCGCCTGTTCCGGGCTACGTGCATCGCACCACCGTGTGTCACCATACCCAGACCATAGCCTGTAACAGCCAGGAAAGACCGGACAGACACACGTATTTCGTGGCTACACCTGGCAGCCGCACCAGCCGACCTTCACCATGTCAGGGCAGTAACAACCACACAGCGCCACAGCAACTTCGGACTAGCCCCGAAGGCCGCACCGTCCACAGCCACGGCCCGCCCACACAGGCCGCATAGGAACCTGAAAGACAGGGACCGGGGCCCTTCCTATCAACTGACCTTTGCGTCCGCCCAGACTCCCGTGGAGTCCTCGCAAGTACCAGGCGCGACTATGATCAGGGTCAGTGAAGTGGTTCCCTTGGGCAGGGAGAAGCGCATCTCCTTTGGATGATGCCATTGCGCCCACTGCTGCCCCAGCCAATTAGTTGACCCCCCGCTATTTAGGTTCCCGTAGACTTGGAAACCCCATGGCATCTGCTGGTTGGGCGTGCCAGCGTGACCTGTGACACCGACTGTGGCGACGAACTCCGTGTATGAACCATGCAATTGATAGGTGCTGCTATCGGCACCGGCGTTCGCGCACGGCTCACGAACAAGAATGCTGTGGTTATAGGTCACTCCTGCCAGCTGCGACGGGCCGCTTGGCCACACCGCCCCACGTCCGGTCAGGTCAGCCAGGTACTCCGGCTTACTCGGTACTGACAGGATCCCGGCAGAACCAGGTGGCGCGGCGGACGCACTCGGCTTGTCGGCCGCTTGGGCAGCGGGGATGTTAGCGGTCCCGGCCCCAATCCGCGACGCCGCAGCTATCGAGTACAAAGCTACGAACACCGCGGAGAGCGCTGCCGAGACGACGGTCACAGCGAACCATTTACCGTTTCGCAACGCGCCAATCCCTGCGGCTACCGTGATGGACAGTGCCATCGCAGAGAGCAAGATAAGAAGCTTCTCGCCCAGCGTGGACGACGGCAGGGTAACCAGGCCGACACCCAAACAGAACGCAAAAACGAGCAGGGCGATGCCACCAGCCGTTGATCCCCTAATTAAAGGACGCTTACCGGAATCCTCATCCAGATCCTGGCCGGGATCCCTCCTCGGCCTGGCTTGCCTTTGGGACTCCTTTGGGGTCTCTTCTCCATGCAGAATATGACGACCCATCTTCCCCCCAAGCGGATATGGACGTTGTCGTCGAGGAGAATAACTACCCTACCGCGCCGATCAGGAAGGTTGCGTGGCGTTTGCTCCACTCTGGAGGCCTCACCTTCGGTGGAACTGCCCGTGCGGCGGCCCGCACCGCCCACAGCCACGGCCCACCCCCACAGGACGCACGATTTCCCGCCGGTCAGGAGGCCAGCTGGGCGGTGGCGGCGATCGTCGCGTAGGACATGGTGAAGGTGCCGCCTGCCGCGTCGACGGCCGCGCCGATGCCGCCGAGGAGCCCGCACTGGATGGCTTGCGGGTACTGGCTGAAGCCGCCGGTGGTCGGGACCAGGTCCAGCCATTCCTCCCGGGTGTAGGGCCGCTCCCAATAAGACACCCACTCCTCCGGTTCGCCGAACACCCCCGCCTGCCGTATCGCACCGGCCACCCTCACGCACCCGGCCCGGTAGGCGTCGAGCGCGGGCCGCGCCCAGAAACCGGCCGACGGCGAGTCCGGCAGCACCCGGCGGAATACCTCGGCGAACGCCTCACGCAGGCCCTTCGGCGGGTCGAAGGCGTTCCAGAACACCGCCAGCCGGCCACCGGGGCGCAGCACCGCGGCGGCTTTGGCAGCGCCCGCGACCGGGTCCACCCAGTGCCAGGCCTGCGCGGCGATGACCGCGTCGAACATGCGGCCTGCCGGGTCCCAGTCCTCGAACTTCGCGACCTCGGTCTCGGTCCCGCCCTGCCTGGCCAGCTCGGCCATACGCGGGTCAGGGTCCACGCCGAGCACCTGGCAGCCGGCCGCCTGGAACAGCCGGGCGGAGATGCCGGTGCCGCAACCGACGTCGAGGATGTCGTGCCCCGGGCTGGCCGCGATGATGCGCGCCACCATCTCGGCGGGATAGGTCGGCCTGGCCCGCTCGTACCGTCCGGCGTCGGCACCGAACCCCTCGGCTACCTGCCGCTGGAAATGTGACGCCTGCGCCCGGTCGTAGCCGCCGGTCTCAGCGGTCCCCCCAGACCCCGGCGGCACAGTGGTCATGCGCCCACCATAAAGCGAGCGTCCGCCCACTCACAGCTGCGTCCGCCCACGGCGAAGGAGGACCAGCGCCTCACCCCTCACAACCGGCGCCTAGCCCCCACACAACGCCAGCAGCTTGCTGACGGTGGACCAGTTACGGGCCGTGCCGCTGGCAGCGGGGCTGCGGGGCTTCTGCAGCAACTGCAGGGCGAGTTCGCTGCGGCCAAACCCATCGGGAGTGTGCAGGAACAGCATGTTGCCGACCAGGCGGGCCTCATCGCGGCTGCTGCCTCGCTCGCTGGCCCGCTGGTGTGCGGCGGGCAGGTACTCGGCGAGCTCGGCACCCGGGGGTTCGGGGAAGAACACCACATGCACATACTTCGGGTTGGGTTCGTCGCCGTAGGGGTTGCCGCGGACAGCCTGGGCCAGGTCCTCCCTGGTGAGCACCACCACCCGCGGCCGCATACCCAGTGCCCGGTCGAGCGCGTCCTCCAGGGCGGCCGCGATGTCCTCAGTGCTGGTGCTGGCAGCGGCAGTCGTGCCAGCGGCGGTGAACACCACGTTGCCGGTCTGGATGTAGGTGGCGACATCGCGGTGGCCAAGGGAACTGACCACCTCACGCAGGTCCGCCATGGACATCTGCTTGCCCCCGACATTGATCCCCCGCAGCAGCGCGACGTGAGTAGGCATGCCAGCATCCTGCCGCACTGGGACGCTTGACCCGCTCGCTGCTAGCCCCGCTCGCCTCCCGGGGCGCCCGGGGGTGCCGCCTTCCCTCCTCGCTCCTTCCCTCGCTGCGCTCGCTCCTCGCTCCTCAGTCCAGACGGCACCGCGCCCCTCCGGCTCGCGGGAGCGCTCGTCAGTCCAGGCGGCACCGCGCCCCTCCGGCTCACTCGCTGCTAGCCCCGCTCGCTCAGCGCCGGCGCCGTTTCCGCCAGTCTTGAGGTTGCGGTGGCGGGCCCAGGTTCGGCGGCGGCGAACCTGCCGGCGCCACCCGGGGGGCCGTTGCCTGCCGGACCTCCTCCGGGCTGCGCAGGGTCACGGTGGGCAGGGCCATGATCGCGGGGTTGGCGTCAGCGAGCACCACGGTCCGCCCCGTCCGCGACCCGTAGCTGACTATGACCGCGCTCGGCGGCAACTGCTGCAGCTCATGCGCTTCGACCAGGAACTCGCGTGAGCGCTGGGACGTGCGTGCCAGCGACTCGCTGCCACCGACCGCCCGTGATGTCGTCCAGCCCCAGGAGGTGCTCGTATTGATCCCCGCGGTGACCGACTCCGAACCGGTGGTGCCGTGGGAGCGGCTGACGTCACGGCTGCGCGAGTTCGTCTGACCTCCGAATGGTGCGGGGTCAGCCCGGCTCTGGCCGCTGCCCTGGCTCTGGCCGGAGGTGGTGCTCACCGACTCCGACCCCGACCAGGAGTCAGCCGTGCCGACGGTGCTCGTGTAGGAGTCACCGGCCGTGTCTGTGACACTGGCCCCCACCGTGTCGGTGAGCTGGCTGACCACGAACCGGTGCTCGGCGCCGATCTGCTCGCTGACTGCCTTGGCGTCTTCGGCATTGCCCAGCCGCATGACCGCGAGCGCCGCGTTGCCACGGCCCAGCCGTTCCCGGACATGCGCGGGGGCAGTCCGGAACGCCAGCACCAACCCGGTCCGCGTGCTCTCACACGCGGCGGTGAGCCGGTCCAGCACATCGGTGTCAAGGCGCTCGGCACCGGCCAGGCACAGCGTATGCCGCCAAGGCTGGCCGGGACGGGCCTGGCGCAGCAGGTGCGTCAGGGACACCGCGACATAGGTGCCAACGACCACACCGCCAAACCCGCCAGCACCTGCCTCGGCCGCCACGACCCGCAACCGGCTGCGGGGCAGGGGCGCGGGGTCACGTCCCAGGTGTTCCAGCATGCGCAGCCTGGCTTCCAGCGCCCAGGCACGTTCGATCACGACCCGTTCCACGGCGCCGCGGCCGAACAAGGTGTTCAGCCGCTCCAGCTGGCCCGCCGTCAGCACGCCCGCGCGGATATCCTCCCGTGGGTCACCCACCTGGCCCAGCGCACGCAGGCCCGCCGTGACCTGCGCGACCTCTACCCCATCCCCGAACACCTCGCAGACCCGCGCGAGCAGCGAATGGTCGCGTGCCACGTCGCCACGGTCCCCTGGTGCCGTACTGGCCGACGCGGTCGCGGTCAGCACGTCCGCCAGTTCCGCCGGGCTCAGGCCGACTCCGAGGTCGAACCGGCCCAGGTCGGCGGGCAGCACCCAGACCAGCGGCCTGACACCCATGCTGTGTGCCACGCTGACGAGGTCCTTGGCCACCGCCCCTTCGGACAGGTCCACGACGGTGACCTCCGCCCCGGCCGCCAGCCGTGGCACCGCGACGGTTGTGAACAGGGCGGACCAGCCGGCCAGCGTGCCGCCCACCACGTCGACCCGGTCCATCTCGTCCGGCAGGGCGACCGGGTACCACTGCGGCTGCCCGGCGTAGACGTCCTGGGACGCCTGCCAGGTGCGGTAGCGACGTGCGTGTTCCTCCTGTGCAGCGAACAACTCGCTGTACTGCGCGGCACTGACCGCCTCGACGCGCAGGGCCTCGGCCGCGACGTCAGCCCGCAGCCCGCGCCAGCCCCGCCAGACGGCTGCCGCACCCAGGCCGGCCAGGGCGGCGAAGACAACCACCCCGAGGCCGGTGAGCGCGAGGTCCAGCTGGCCATCGCTGCCGAGCCAGAGAGTCAGGCCGGTCAGCGTCAGGCACACCGCGGCACCTGCCCAGGCCGGACGGCTCAGCCGCGCCTCCTCCCGCCGCTGCGCCACCAGCCACCCGGCATCGACCTGCTGCGGCTGGGGTGGCACGGGCCGCCGCGGCGGCAGCCCAGCCGCCGGGTGCACCAGCGCGTACTGCCACCCCAGGTAGATCTCGCGAGGGCCGAACACGGTCACCCGGCCCATCCGGAACGCACTACGGCCTGCGGCGCGGCGTGCGGCACCGCCTGGCGGGCCGGGATGCGGGCGGCGACCGCGCTCGCCCGCACCGCGCTCCCACGCGCCGTCACGACGAAGTCCCCCTCACCCAGGCTGCACAGACTCCCCGCCGGCACCGCTGGCTCCGCGGCCATCCCAAACCCTCCCGCGTAGCCGGCCTGGCCACCAGGCTGGCCCACACCGCCGCGGCCAGCACCGATCGGGACCAGCCGGGAACCGGTGAGCCCGGCAAGCTGGTCAGCGAGGGCCGGGTCCGCCACCCGGTACACCACGCAGGTACCGGCACGGGCGGCGAGAGTGCCCGCGGCGGCCGGGGCGGTGGTGGTGAGCACCCAGCCGAGTGAGCCCTGCTGGCCAGCGGCGGACAACGCGGCCAGGACAGCGGGGCCGGCCGCCTCACAGCCGTTGACCAGCACCAGTCCGGCGGGTGCGAGCGCGGCTTGCTGTCCGGTGTAGCTGGCCGCGAGGTCGGCCGTCACCTGGGCCGCGACTGCCACGGTGACCCAGTCGTGGCCGGCCGCGTCCAGTGAGAACAGCGCCACCGCGCGGCACCGGACGACCTCAGCCAGGCTGATCCTTGTGGCCGGACCGCAGACCTGCAGTGGCGCGTCGCAGGCGGCGCAGACCGCAGCCACGGCGGTGGCCAGGGTTGGGCTGCCCGCCAGGTCCACCACGACCACCGGCTGGCGCCGCCGGACCGCCGCGTGTACCACCTGCAGCCCACAGGCCGCGACAGCGGCCGGGTCCGCCCCTGTCACCAGCACTCCGGCACGGGCCTGCTGCCAGGACAGCGCCACGCACCTGCCGGTCGCCGCCTCGACACCGAGGCTGACGCCGTCCCTGGTCACCACACCGCCGGAACTGATGGACCAGGTGTGCCACACCCGCCGGGCGAGACAGACCAGGCCGGGCCGCGCAGGGGCGACGTCCCATTCGTCGGTGTGGAGCCAGTCCAGCCACCACAGGACGGCCGCGACACCCGCACCCACGATGAGGGCGAGCGGTAGCTGGCCGGCCAGCCTGGGAGTGACCTGGGCGGGGATCTCCGCCAGGTGGGACACGGCCAAGAGGCTGCTGAAGGACCGCCTGAGCAGTGCCGCCACCGCGGCGGGGCCGCGCCGAACCCGGCACCGGCCGCCGCCGGGCCGGCCGCCAGCACCCAGACCAGGCCGCCGGCGGCGGGCGCCAGGAGCCAGGCCGGCCGGAGCCGGCTGACCCTGGTGACCGTGTGACACACCGCGGCGACCACGAGGGTGACCTGCGCGAATAAGGCCCCTGCCAGGAGCGTTGTGATTCCGAAGGCCGCCAGCACCTCGGCGCGGCGGGGAGTCGCTAGTGGGACCAGGTAACGCCCTCGCCGCGGCGCACGTTCGTGGGCGACCGGGACGATAGGAGGCATGCCTGTCCTTGGTTGCGTCTGTGGGTATCAGACCCAGTTGGCTGTACATAGCTGTTGTACCGCTTGATCCCTCGTAGATGGCCAGCTTTGGCCTGGCCGCGAACTTGAGGACGGCTAGTCGGAGCCGTGCTGCGCCAGTTTCCGCATGGCCAACTCGATCTCTTGTCTGGCGCGGACTGCGGCAGCGAATGTCTCGAACCCCTGCCCTGCCCCGGCCGGTGCCGAGACTTCTGGTATTTCTGTTTTGTACCTCTGCGGTCCATGCCAGCGAGCACAGCCTGCAGTTTGAGTTGCTCTGGGCACCGGAAGCAGTCGCGACTGTTCCGCACAGTTGTCGCCTGGAACCGCCGCCGATCACCAAGTCCGCGATCTCCATGAGCCGCACGCGGCGCCGCTCGAGCTCTCCGGCGGCCTGCCGCTGTTGCTGGATCTCCAGCGACCGCCGGATGTTCGCCTCTGCTGCCCGCGCCGCCTCCAGCGCTGGAGCTGTGTAGCGGCCCTCCAGCGCCCGGATGTCACCCGGGCCAGCGATCTCCGTCCGGCCGGGATACCGGACGAAGATTCGGTCCCTTACTCAGGTTCCCGGCGATCTTCCACTCGATCCAGTCAAGCTCATCCTCGGACTGAGCAGTCACCACAGCACACACAAGCGCGGGACGCTCCTCGTGAGTCGTGAGCGCGTGCGAGGTGTCGATCCCAATACAGCCAGGGAGCCCCATGAACCCGGAATCGCGCCATGATACTCGTCATGAGCGAAGATCAGCGACGTGACTTGCTGCGCAGAGCAGAAGATGAAGTCCGCCGGGCTGGCCGGGAATACGGACAGGACTCCCCCCAGGCCAGGGCGGAACGGCAGCGGCAATTGGGCCTGGAGCGGAGCACAGCGGCCGAGCTTGGCTTGCCTTACGCCGAACGTGTCGACCTCGGGGTGACGTGGGATGCAGGCACCCCCACGCCGGTGCTGCTATCAGGCCTGCGGACCTTTGTGGCCTTCTACCTGAGTCTTCCTGGTCCGCTATCCGACGGAACTGACCCCCTCACACGAGACCCGCAGGCGGATCACGGTATTGGTGTCGTGGAGTTCAAGAGGATGACGAGCGTCAAGATCGGCTCCCTGAACGCCGAGGTACTCCGCGGGCACCTCCTCTGGGGCAGTGGGCTGGAATTCAATAGCGCTCATGAGGTTGAGAACTCACCCTGGATCACCGAGCTGATGGAAGTGGACCGCGCCCGTGGACACTTCGATGAAAGCCAGTGGGCTGGGAGACGCCACTTCATGCTCACCTTCCATGACGAAACACTGGAATGCGTCGCCAAATGGACGGTCACACGGATCGCGCCAGGCACCACCATGCCAGAAGTCCTAGCCCGGCTCAGCGCCGAAACACTCTGAGTGGTGTCGGACTTTCTAGCGAGACGCTCCGGGTCATGATCGCTGCTCGCGGGCCGGGCGGCCCCAGATACCCCCGGTCGAGTGGCACAACACCCGAGGTGGGCCAACTCGGTGTGCACTTGAACGGGCAGTGGAGGTGGCCGCAGTAGGCGCAGGGCCGCCGCCGTCTGGACCTACGATCCGGAATGGATGGCTGTGCCGGTTATGGGACGAAGACCATGCCTTTGGGTGTGACTGGCCCGATGACGGCGACCTTGCTGACCACGCCGGTCTTCAGGTCGATCGTGCCGAGATAGTTGGGTCCGTACTTGGGTGGGGCGGGGCAGACGGACGGGGCGCTGTTGGCGTTGCATGGGGTCACTGCGGTGTACGCGGTCCCCGGCTTGAACGAGCCCGTGATGGCATCGACCGTGTCGGCGCCGGAGTCGGTTGTGTACAGTGTGCCGCTGGCCGAGGTCGCCCAGGCGGTGTCGTCGACCGGGTTGGAGATCTTCAGGACCTGCAGGTTCTGGCCGCCAGCACCGGAGAAGATCAGTTCCAGGTCGCCCTGGGAGTTCAGCATGAAGTCTCCGGCGAACTCCGGCGAGTCCGATGGGACGACCACGTTCGAGTCCGGGTCGGTGAGCGCGAGGGTGACCGTCTTGCCGGCGTTCGGGGCGTTGACCCCTGTAGCTGTGGCGTTGTCAGCGAAGAACGGAGCGACCGTGGCGGTCTTGGCCGCGGCGTTGAGCGTGACCGTGAACACCGCGGGAGCGGACGCCGGCGCCTTGCCACCGGTGCCGGGCGCGGACGCGCTGATCAGGATCTTCCCGTTGTACGCCGCGACGGCGTCAGTGCCGCCCATGTGCGGCAGCGGCGACGGCGTGTAGGTGTAGTGCGTGACGGTCCCGTGGGCGAGCACGTACAGGCTGGAGTTCGAGTCCTCGTTGACGGTTGCGATGACCTGCCCGGTCGCGGAGTCGGCGCCCATCCCGTCGATCTTGCCCGTCACGTCCCACTGCTTCACGACGGAACCGGCAGGTGTGAACTCGACGAGGGTGCTGTCCAGGTTGCCGGACGGGCTCGCCTCTCCCTGTGAGCCGACGCCGTTCTGGAACCCGGCGTAGAGGTTGCCGCCGAGGCCCACGATGTCGTCGGGTTGGGTGAGGTGTTCGGTTCTCGTGGCACCCTTGCCGCCCGGCTGGAAGCTGTGTTTCAGCGTCGTTCCGAAGGCGATCTGCCTCACGGAGAGCGTCTTGTTCGAGGTGCTGTGGCTTGCGGAGTTGGAGCCAGAGTTGGAGCATCCGGCCGTACCCAGCAGTCCCGCCGTGGCGATCGTGGCGCCTAGCCAAGTACCTGTACGCAGGCTGAAGATGTTCACATGATTCTTTGTATGCGATCCAAGTGACCTGCGGGGCAGCGGAGTTGAACGCGCACTTGAATAGCGCATGGCGGGAAGAAGACCAGAACCAGAAGTCTGGTCAACGCTGCGGGGCAGCGTGCGTTCCCGGGCGACCGGGACGGTACATGGTATGCCGGGTCAGGGCTCCCAGCCCCGCATGGTGTGTGTCCAGGCACTTGCCAGACCGTCCCGGCTGCCAGCGTCGATGGGGGGGACCGCCGTCTGGACCACGATCCGGAAGAGTTCGGGGCGCAGTATCGCCATGGTGAGTGCCTCGGGTGAGGGGGCTGCGGGGTCGCCGAAGCTCATGGTCACCATGGCTACCGGCTCGCCGACGGGGATCCGCAGGCTGCGTGCGGCCGAGGGGGGCGGCAGGCTCATCTCGATCTGGAGTGCGTGCGGCCGGCCGCTCCACTTCGTCTCCGGCAGCCAGGGGAACAGCACGGACCCGGCCGGTGCGCTGGCGGGCTGTTGGGCTGGTTCGTTTGCCGTCTGTGTGACCGTGGCCCTGGGTGGTTGTGCCGCGATGCCGGCGAAGTCTTCGAGGAGCAGGTCCGCTGGGGCTGGCTCGGCGTCGTGGTCGTCGCCTGGGCCGGCGCTGGCGGGTTCGCAGACGGGGGCGAGGCTCTCCCCGAGTTCGGCCGCTAGCCGCTCGGGCAGGTAGCTGGCTGAGAGTGCGCCCGGCTCGCCGCCGACGGTCCACAGGCAGCGGATGGCGAGGGCGCGTTCTCCTGGGGCGAGGCCGAGGGAGCGGCGGATGTCTTCGGGGGGGCGCTTGCGGGAGCAGACCCGGCTCCTGCAGGCGAGCCGGCCGCCCATGGGGTCTACCTGGGAGGCGAGGCCGTACACGCCTTCGAGTGGCAGGAGGTAGGCGGGCGGGCTGGCGCGGTACACCTGCCCGTCGGGGAGGCGGCGCACCAGGTGCCTGGTGGCGAGTTCTTCGATGGCCGCGTCGGCGTCGGCGGTGCTCACGTTGTACCGCCGGGCGAGCGCGCTCAGCCTGGGCAGGCGCCAGCCTGGCTCATGGTGGACCAGTGCTGCTGCCATCCGGTCGGCAAGCACGGCGACGGGGCCGCGCTGTCGTGCGGCGCCGGCCCGGTTCTCCTCGCTCTGCCGTGGGGTCATTCCGCATGACGCCGGGAGAGGGCGGCGGCCGGTCGGCCCAGGAGGACGAGCACGAGCATTAACACCGCCATGGTCTTGCCGTGTGCTGACACCTAGCCCCTATTCACCATTCGGGAGGGGGCGGACCAGTTGCCTGTAGCCCTCTCCGTGATATGCGAACGCGCTGAACCGCGGGTGAACTAGGGGCGACGTGTCATGCCACGACCTGGTGACGGATTGCTGAACGGTCATTGCCATGTGTGTCGGCCTGCATGCGGGCTAGTGCTGCGGCTGGGATCCTGCGAGGTAGATCACTCTGCGGGCGATGTTGACGGCGTGGTCGCCGAGCCGTTCGTAGAAGCGCGCTACCAGGGTCATCTCCATGGTCACCGGCAGCGGCATCTGCCCGGAGGCGAGCTCGGCCGTCATGCTCGCGTGGAGCTCGTCCATCTCTTCGTCTCGCTGCTCCAGCAGGGACGCGACAGACTGGTCCCGCTTGTACCAGGAGTCTGCTGCCTGGCGCCACATGCTGGATGCGAGGTCTCCCATTCGCTCGAGGAGCACCCGGCTGCGTGGCGTGAGGTCATCGCTGAGGCTGTGGTCGGCGCGACGGCCGATCAGCTCGACGAGGTCATGGGAGCGCTCGAGCTCTGGCACGACCCGCAGCACGGAGAGCAGGAAGCGCAGGTCTGAGGCGACCGGCGCCTGGAGCGCGATCTCCCGGTTGACCAGCGTCTCGATCTCCTGGTAGAGGCCGTTGATGGCCTGTTCCCGCTCGGCCAGCACTTCGACGGCCTCGTTGTCACCAGCCAGCAGGGCCGCGGTTGCCTTGGTCAGGTCCTCGCTGACCAGGGCGAAGATCTCGATGACTTTGGCTTCGATGGCATCGAGCTCACGCTGGAACTCCTGCCGGTGCTCCACCACTGGGGGTTCCTCCTCAGCCCATGCGGCCGGTGACGTAGGCCTTGGTGCGGTCGTCGGTGGGGTCTTGGAAGACCTGCTCGGTGGGGCCGTATTCGACCAGGACGCCGGTGCGGGTGTCGCTGGTCTCGCTGCGCAGCACGGAGAAGAACGCGGTGCGGTCGCTGACCCGGGCGGCCTGCTGCATGTTGTGGGTGACGATGACGATGGTGTAGCGGGACTTGATGTCTTGCATCAGGTCCTCGATCGCGGCGGTGGCGATCGGGTCCAGCGCCGAGCAGGGCTCGTCCATCAGCACCACGTCCGGCTCCACCGCCAGGGTCCGCGCGATGCACAGCCGCTGCGCCTGCCCGCCTGAGAGCGCCAGCGCCGAGGTGTTCAGCCGGTTCTTCACCTCGTCCCACAGCGCCCCCTGCCGCAGTGACCGCTCCACGACCTCGTCCAGGTTGGCCTTGCCGCGGACCCCGTTGATCCGCGGCCCGTACGCCACGTTGTCATAGATCGACTTCGGGAAGGGGTTCGGCTTCTGGAACACCATCCCGATCCGGCGGCGCACCGCCGTCGCTGACACGTCCTTGCCGTACAGCGGCGTCCCGTGGTAGCGGACCTCTCCCTCCACCCGCGCGCCGGGCACCAGGTCGTTCATCCGGTTCAGCGTCCGCAGCACCGTCGTCTTCCCGCACCCCGACGGGCCGATGAACGCCGTGATCTCATGCTCATACACCGACAGCGACACATCCGTCACAGCGCGGAAACTGCCGTAATAGATCGACACACCCTCCACATCAAAAACCCGCTCCCCGCTACCAGCCCCCCAGGCTGGCTCGCCCCCCCGTTCCTCCTGCCTCACCTGTGGCTGGAGGTTCACCACATCCTCAACCGGCTGATCCATAACGACCCCTAACGCGAATAGCGGGTGAATCGGGCGGTGATCACCCGAGCGGCGATCATGAGGATGAAGGCGATGACGATGAGTGTCAGCGCCGCTCCCCAGGCGCGGGCCTGCGCACCGGTGTAGACCGACTGCGCGTTGGTGAAGATCTGCGCGGACAGCGCGGTATCGCCCCCGCTGAACATGTTCAGGTTTATTGCGGTTGCCGTGAGGATGGTGAACAGCAGCGGCGCTGTCTCACCGGCGGCCCGGGCTACCGCGAGAAGGGTGCCGCTGACGATGCCGCTGATGGCCGCGGGCAGCACCACGGTTATCGTCACGCGGGCCTTGCTGGCACCCAGGGCGTAGCTCGCCTCCCGCAGCGGGTCTGGGACCAGTTTCAGCATCTCCTCGGTGGAGCGGATCACGATGGGGAGCATGAGGCAGGCCAGGGCGAAGGCCCCGGCCAGGCCGGAGAAACCGAAGTGCAGCACCCAGATGGAGAAGAGGAAGAGGCCCATCACGACCGACGGCACGCCCGACATGACATCGCTCATCATGCGCACGAGACGTGCCAGTGGGCCTTTCCCGCCGTACTCATTGAGGTAGATGGCGCCCAGCACGCCGAGCGGCGCGGCCATGAGCGTCGCCACCCCGGTGATCTCCAGTGTGCCGGCTATGGCCGGCCCCATGCCACCCTGGCCGGCCGGTTCAAACTGCGGAACGATGCCGCCGGTCAGGAACGACCAGCTGATGACCGAAGCGCCCTTGGAGATGACTGTCCAGAGGACGAACCCGAGCGGGACCGCCATGAGCAGCGCCGCGAACACCATGAGCCCGGTCGCGATACGGTTCTTCGTCCGCCGCCACGACGCTGGTTCCCGCAGGTCGGGGCCTGAGGGCTGAACGGTGACGGCCATCAGGCACCTCTCATGCGCCGGGCGGAGCGGGCCACGATCCCCCGGGCGACTACGTTGATGATGATCGTTATCACGAACAGCAGCACGCCGAGCCCGATCAGCCCGGCCCGGAACACGCCGGTCGCCTCGGGGAACTGGTTGGCGATGACGGCTGGCATGGAGTCGCCGGAGGCGAACAGGTGTGAGGTGATCTGGGCCGATGACCCGATCACCAACGCGGCCGCGATCGTCTCGCCCATGGCCCGGCCCAGGCCGAGCAGGACCGCCCCGACGACACCGCCGTAGCTGTGCGGCCAGACAGCCCCGCGGATCATCTCCCACCGGGTCGCACCGAGCGCGTACGCACCTTCCTTGTCGATCGTCGGCGTGGTGGCGATGACCTCACGTGACAGCGAGGTCACGATCGGCGTGATCATGATGGCCAGAATGATCCCCGTGGTGAAGAACGACCGGCCGCTGTTAACCCCGTTGGCAGGCGGCCCGAACAGGGAGCCAAGCACCGGGACGCCGGTCACGGCCGAGCCGATCGAGCCGTATATGCCGGTCAGCCAGGGGGCGAAGACCAGGATCCCCCACAGCCCCCACACCACCGAGGGGACGACGGCCAGCAGGTCGATCACGTACACGATCGGCTGCGCCGTCCGGCGCGACAGCACCTCGGTCAGCAGCAGTGCTATGGCGACGCTGACCGGCACGGCCAGGATGATGGCGATCAGTGCCGTGATGCCGGTGCCGTAGATGAAAGCCAGCGCGCCGAACTTGCTGGCCACGGGATTCCAGGTGGAACTGAAGATACCCAGGCCCTCTTTAGTGAACCACGGCCAGGCCTGCTGGGTGGTCGTCACGGCGATCAGGACGAGGATCACCAGTACCAGCAGGCCTGAGCCGGCCGCGAGCCACTGGAAGCCCCGGTCCCCGAGCGGCCGCCGCTCAGACAGGCCGCCTGCGGGCCGGGCCGGGTCTGCCCGGCCCGCAGGCGTCGCGATACTCACGGCTTGGAGCCGTTTCGTGCTGGCTGTGTCAGGGTGCGCACAGTTACGAGCCGATCTTGCTCAGCTGTGCCGTGGCCTTCTGGTCGAGGGTGGACGGCAGGGCCGCGTAGTTCAGCCCGGAAAGCAGCTTCTGGCCGGCCCCGAGCAGGTAACCGATGTACGCCTTGAGCAGCTTGGTCGTGTTCGCGTCGGACTGCTTCTGGAAGACGAGGACCCAGGACTGGTAGGTGACCGGGTATGAGGCGGCACCCGGCGCCCAGATGGCGCTGAACGTCAGGTCGGGTTTTACTGTCGCCTGGCTGGCTGCCGCTTCGCCCGAGGTGGTCGATGGAGCGACGTACTGGCCGGCCTGGTTCTTGACGCTGGCGAAAGTCAGCCCGGCGCCCTTGGCGTCCGCGTAGTCCACGTACCCGATGGCCCCAGGTGTGGACTTGACGATCTGCGCCACCCCGCTGTTGCCGTTGCCAGCCTGGCTGTTGGCTGGCCAGTTGATGGTGGAGCTGGAGCCGAGCTTCCAGACGCCCGGTGCCGAGTCCACCAGGAACTGGGAGAAGTTCGCAGTGGTGCCTGAGGAGTCGGCACGGTGGGCGATGGTGATAGAAGTGCTCGGCAGGTTCACACCCGGGTTGTCCGCCTTGATCGCCGGGTCGTTCCACTTGGTGATCTTCGCTTGGAAGATGCTGGCGATGACCGGCCCCGACAGCTGCAGCGGCTTGCTGAGGCCGGACAGGTTGTAGGACAGGGTGATCGGGCCGACGACGACGGGGAAGTAGAGCACCGTCTTGCCCTTGAAGTTCGCTATCTCATCCGATGGGATCGGCGAGTCCGAGCCTGCGAAGGCGACCACCCCGCCGGCCAGGTCTGTGCGGCCCTTGCCGGAACCGCCACCCCCGTAGTTGACCGTGACATTGGGGTCCGTCGTCTTGAACGCCTGGATGGCTGCCTGCTGGAAGGACAGCTGGAAGGTTGACCCGCTCGCGTTGAGCGTGCCCGACAGGCCTGACGAGGATCCGCCATTGCCCGACGAGGTGTTGGACGAGCATGCACCGAGCAAGAGAGCCACTGCCACGATGCCGGCTCCCGCCATCGTGCCTCGAGCTTGCATATTGAATACTCCGTTCGCGGTTGCGATTAAACGCCAGTCCCCTCGACGGCCAGCCAGCCGGCCAGCCACCCCTGGCCATACCCAGTCTCCCGTGGCCACTGCATCCAGGAGTTACTGCGTGCTGAATACGGAGTTAATAGTTACGGAATAGCGGATGAACTAAACAGAACTACCGGGTAACAAGGCAGGCGCGGACAGTGACTGCAATGTCACGCCCACCACCTGGTCAAGTAGCGGCCGGCACCGCCCTCGCGTCACACTCCCGCGGGCTGTCCATCTAACCAGCTACCTACCCACGTACGTAGCTTTACTCTCCCTTTCAAGGGATAATGCATGAAATACAAAGAACGTCAAGGAATTGTTATTGATCAGCAGGCCGGGCGGAACGTGGTGAACATGCACCGTGAGCCGGTAGCCCGGGCTGGTGGTGGGGTGCGGATTTGATGCGGAGGGTGTGCCGGTCTATGACGGTAGTTCCCGCGCTGTGACGGATGTGTCGCTGTCGGTGTATGAGCATGAGACCGTGGCGTTCAGCGGAGTCAGGAGTGTCCGGGGT
>DASYYE010000333.1:0-1867 GCA_035946955.1 Streptosporangiaceae bacterium
CTACCCCGACTTCGCGACCCCCCAGGCCCACGCCACGGCGATCGCCGCCACCGGGGTCCCGCTGCTGTCCAGCCCCGCGATCCTGGCCACGTCTATAGGCCAGGTGGTGGCCGCCAGCGGAACCGAGACATTCGCCAACGAGGCGTTCACCCAGACCGGGTACGCCATCGAGCTGGTCATCGCCTACCCGGCAGCCGCGACCAACCCGTTCTGCGAGGTGCGGCTCACCTGGACCGACCCCGTGAGCGGGATCGTGTACGGAGAGCAGCACTACTTCGCAGTCGGCGGGACCGCAGCGGCGCCCATGACGACCCTCGGCTCCGGGCCGGCCCGGTCAGCCCAGCTCACCGTCGCCATCACCAACCTCGACACCGCCCAGGCCGCCACCGTCACCATGCTGCTGGCCCAGGACTCCACCATCCGGCAGGCCGACCGGTGGGGGTGGCGCAACGCCGCCAATGCCAGCGGCATCGTGCCAGCGAGCACCCTGGCGACCCTCCCCGATGACGAGAGCTCACTCGGCTACCTGAACGCCGTTAACGTGAACAACGGGGCCAACCTGACGTGGCTGTTCGGGATGGCGCCGGGGCAGCTCGTGCAGCTGTCCGGGTTCGCCTCGAGCGCGGCCGCCCTGGCCTACAACTACCAGGTGCGCCCTGTCCCTAGCAGCGTCTACACCGCCTCTGGGTACCTGCTGTACAACGACGTGGCCACGACCGGGTTCAATGGCCAGTTCATCGCCCCCAGGGCGCCGGTCTCCCTGAAGATCACGAATAACGGGACCGCCGTGGCGGCGTTCCACGTGATGATGACCGCCCAGGGCTAGCACCGTGGGCAGACCCCTAGACCGCGGCCGCCGGCCTGGCGTAAAGTCGGGGGCCGTGAAGCCCGTGCCAGCTGGTGACAATCGCCCCCCCATGCCTGACCCCGCCCGGGTCGTCACCCGCTCTCTTCTCGCCGCGGCCGATCACGGCATCCCCCAGGAGGAAGCCCTGGGGATCATCGCCACGATCGCCGCGGTGCTGTTTGACGTGGAAGACGCCCGGGGGCCGGATTTGTGCTGGTGGGTTACCGCCATCCAGACGGAAGCATTCAGCCGGATGCGGGCCCAGTCCCAGCACAGATCAGCAGGCAAAGGGAGGCGCCATGGCAGTGCGCCCGCCGGGAGTGACCGGCGAAGTAGCGAAAAAGGGCAAGGCCAAGAACGACAGCACGCAAAAGGACCTCGGACCAGGCTCGCTGGCCGGGAACCTGACCAAGGAACCTGAACTGAGGTTCACCCCCTCCGGTATCGCTGTCGTCCAGATGCGGGTGGCCGTCGCCGACCGCCGCAAGGACGACCGCACCGGCCAGTGGACGGAGAGCCCGACGGAGTACTTCACCGTCCAGGCGTGGCGCAAGCTAGCGGAGAACTGCGCGGAGCACCTGGCCAAGGGGTGCCGGATCATCGCCGAGGGCCAGTGGAAGTCAGACCACTGGACCGACAAGGACGGCCAGGACCAGGAACGGGTCTACCTGGCCGCCACCGAGGTCGGCGCCAGCCTCCTGTTCACCGGGGTCCGCATCCTGGAGCCGGAGAGGCGGCAGCGGTCATGACCATGGGCTACGGCTGCGCCGGCGACAACTGCGAGCAGCCCGTCAACTGGCTGCTCACCCACATGAAGCCAGCCGGCACCCTGTCCGTCTGCGACGACCACTTCCCGGTGTTCGCCATCGGGATGCTCGCCGACTTCATCGGCGTCGACGCCGGCCGGCTGTACGAGGCCATCCGCAAGCACGTCGACCGGGAAGCCGCCAAGGCCGCCAAGGCCGCCGCAGACGCCTACGACGCCGCGGTCGCCCAGGAGGCCGCCGAGCTCGCCGAGGT
>DASYYE010000334.1:0-7944 GCA_035946955.1 Streptosporangiaceae bacterium
AGTATCATCACGCTCTGCCGAGTACTTCCATGTTGAGTCCACGAACCAGGCCGGTCCCGGCGCCATCATCGTGACCGGGATGATCAACGCTGGCGGGACCGAACATCCCGGCCGGGCCATCGACAATGCCACCTTCAGCGATGGCACCTTCCGCATCGACCACAGCTCCGGCCACCCCACCGTGCACTTCAACCCCACGACCTGCATCGGCACCATCACCCAGTCCGGCCCGTTCCGGGTCTACGACGGGACCGGCCGCTTCTCCCACCTCAACGGCAGCGGGATGTACCAGTTCGCCGCCTTGTACGCCACGGCGCGCGGCGCCAGTAGCTGCACCAAGACCGTGACCGCCTACATCGAGACGATCAACGGCGCGATCTTCCACTAGCCTCCGCCACCTACACCAGCGCTACGCCAAGCGCGTAGGGCAGGACCCAGGGCGCCCCGGCCGTCAGATTGCGGCCGGGGTGCCGCTCGTGTGGGTCCGCAACTCACCGGGTTTCAGAGAACCGCGATATTAAAGTCCCTGTCCGGACCCATCCGATCTGGCTTCGGCTCCGAAGGGGGCGGTGTGAACCCGAGCGACTCGCATGCGTCCCGGTTCAGATCGGCAGCTACGGATGGGAGGGGGGATCGAGATCTGGATGACCTGCTCGTCCACGTGGCGCGCGGTGACGAGGCCGCCTTCGAGGCCGTGTACGACCGGCTGGCCGGCGCGGTGTACGGCGTGATCAGAAAGGTTCTCCGTGATCCATCCCAGTCCCAGGAAGTGACCCAAGAGGTCCTTCTCGAGGTGTGGCGTACCGCCACGCGGTTCGACCCGGCCATGGGCAGCGCTGCCACGTGGGTGATGACCATCGCCCACCGTCGCGCCATCGACCGTGTCCGCTCTGCCACGGCCGCGGCCGAGCGGGAGCACAAGGCAGCTGACATCAGACCACCACACGACGAGGTCGCAGAGGCGGTCGAAGCGAGACTGGACCGAGAGCGGGTCCGGCGCTGCCTGGAGGGGCTCACCGAGGTGCAGCGTCAGTCGATCACTCTGGCCTACTACGGCGGATACAGCTACCGCCAGGTGGCGGAACTGCTCAAGGTCACGCTGGCTGCCGTCAAGACCAGGATCCGCGACGGGCTGATCCGGATGCGCGACTGCCTGGGGGTGGGCTGATGAGGCTGCACCGACAGGACTCGCACGCCCTCGCTGGCGTCTATGCGCTCGACGCACTCGAACCGGGCCCCGAGCTCGAGCGGTTCAACCGTCACCTGGGCCGTTGCCAGTCGTGCCTCGGTGAGGTCCGCGGGTTCCACGAGGTGACGACCGCGCTGGCCTTCGCCGCCGCCATCGAGCCGCCGCCTGAGTTGCGCGAGCGGGTGATGGCGGCCGTTACCCGCACCCGCCAGCTGCCGCCCGAGGTCAAGCCCCGGACCCGCGCGCAGCGCTCCCGTCCCTGGGCACAGTGGGTGCCGTGGCTCTGCGGTGCCGTCGCCACCGCCGGAATCGTGGTCGCAGTCATGTTCGGCTACACACAGGCCCACACCCAGACCGAACTCAACCAGACCCGGGCTCAGGACCAGGAGATCGTCGGCGTGCTGACAGCGCCGGACGCCAAGTTCCTGACCTCTCGGACGAGCGCGGGCGGCGCGGCTGCCGTCGTGGTGGCCCCGTCCAGGCACCAGCTGATCGTGACCACGGCCGGGCTGCCAGCGCTGCCCTCCGGCAAGGTGTACCAGCTCTGGCTGATCGGACCGGCGAAGACGGTGTCCGCGGGCCTGCTGCCCGCAGCCGAGAGCGGGAAGACCCCGCCAGTGCTGGCATCTGGGATCGTGACGGGCGACAAACTCGGCCTGACCGTGGAGCCGGCCCCGGGAACGGCCCAGCCCACCACCACGCCGATCCTGGCCCTGCTACTGCCGTCCTGATCAGGAATCCGGCCAGCGGCAGCTGGTGACCTGGCCGCCGGTGATGGTGGCAGTGGCCACGGGGCTCTGCTGGTCGCCCCAGATCGTGTATTGCCCCGCACGCAGGCTGGGGTAGACGGCCGCATATTTGGTCACGGTCGTCATGTGGCGCGGCCGGACCTGTGAGTGTGTGCGTGTAGCGCCCGGCTGCTCGTCCCGGCTGACCTCGATTTCTCTGCCGTTCAGGCCGGCTGGCGTGTACAGGACCAAGGCCCCGGTGTCCGCGCCAAGCTCCATGACGACGCTGCCCGGATCTGATGGCCCGGCCGCTGGCTCGTTCATCGCCACACTCCTTGTCTATGGTCCGAAGCCGGCCGGCCCCTATGCCCGGCACACGTGCCCCGGCTGGCGGTGGCTGGGGCACATGCGGCTGATGCGTTAGGAGGGCTCGTTGTATCCGCTGTATGGGATCCCGAGGTAAGGGAACGTGCTGATGGAGGGTGAGCCGATGGTTGGCGGGTCGGTCGTGAAGTCGGTGACCACGCCCGCGGCCGCGTCAGGCGTATAGGTGGGAGCGACCAGCGGGTAGGTGACCCCGGCGATCGCCCGCAACTCGATCGTCACCACGTCGTCGGTCACCCGGCGGCCATTGGGGAAACCGGCGGGGTCGCCGCCGAGCAGCCCTAGGATGTTCGGCTCGGCAGCAGGCTGGATCGAGGTATTCAGCCGCAGCATGTCGGCCAGCACCGGCCCGGTGAAGTTCGTGAAGCCGGAGATGATGCCGGCCGGAATGCCGGTGAGCAGGATCGCCTCCAGGTCGGCGCGCGGCTTCCCCGACGCGACCAGGGCGGCCAGGTTCGGGAACACACCGGGGTACAGGTCTGGCAGCAGCGCCGCCAGACCCGGCCGGGTGACGTAGCCGGCGAACTGCTTGTCCTGGTGGGGCGGTAGCGAGTTCCACAGGTCCTTCTTGCCCAGTGGGACGAGAACCTCGTTGAACAGCGGGTTTCCCAGCCGCGACACCTGCCGGAAAGGCCCGGTATCAACGTTCTCGCCGTGGTCGGCGTCCCAGAGCCTGACCTGCTGGCGGCACGCCGTAGTCCACACGCCGATGGTCGGATGGCCGTTGACCGTCACCGAGGAGATCGGCACCTGAATCGCGATGGAGTGCACATTCAGGTTGTTGGTGGCGTTGACCCCCGGCATCGCGCTGAGGGTGCCTGCTGGGGCATGCAGGTTCTCGAACGGCCGCAGGTCGCCCAGGTCAAAGATCGCGCCCAGGTCGACATAGAACTCCTCGGCGCGCTGCCCGGCGAACACGGTGATCCCGCCGTCCAGGCTGTGTACGGCCTCGTTGGCCAGGGCCGCGTAGTCCGGTGTTGACAACGGCCCGATGTTGCACGGTGGGCAGAGCAGGCCGGCACCCAGGGACGCAGTGGAGCCGGCGGACACCACGGCGACCTCGTAGGACTGGACGCGGTTCCAGTTCGGGCTGGTCAGCGACTCGATCGGGCCCGTGTTGTACAGGAACGTGTCTGGGTCGTGCACGGTGGTGGTGAACCGGAACCGGTAGGAGATATCCGGCTCGCCGTCTCCGTCGTTGTCGATGTGGATGTCGTACAGGACGTCGTCGCCGAATTCGTAGAAGTTCGGCCCCCCGGAAGGTAGCTGTAGCGGTATGTAGTTAGCGATCAGGGTGACCGTATCTGGCTTATCCGGGCTCACGAAAGCGTACACATCGGTGCTGTCAGCGACCGGGTCCTTGGAGATTTCCGGTGCCTCGCGGTGCGATGACATTGCAATACCTCACAGGCTCGAGTGGGTAGTTGGCAGGATTCACCCAGCGGCCCGGGCGATCCGGGCGGCGAGTTCTTTGTCACGCAGCCGGGTCCGGCTAGTCCCGGAGAACACATCGATCTCCCCGGACTTCGCATTGCGTACATGCACGACGATCGGTCCCGACTGGGACATGACCTCGCTGCCGCTTGGTGGCGATGATGGGCCGGTCGCCGCCAGCGCCGAGCCTGTGGCCACTCCTATGGCGGTAGCGGCCAGACCAGCGGCGCCAGCCGTTGCGGCCCCCTGCAGGACGAACCGCCGAGACAGGCGGTGCTCAGTGCCCGAAGACCGGAGGGCTCCTTGGCTGCCCGATTCCGCCGGGGCGCCCACCCGCCCGGCCGGCCCGTGGTTTGCATCGTGACTGGGCATGACGATCCCTTCCAAGGCTGGCCGACAGTAGCCTCCACCGGCTCCCGCGCGGCCTGTCACACGCGCTAACTTCGCGGCAGAGCGGCGATCGGATGGGTCATCCCGGGCAAGACTTTTGAGGAGGTCCTTCCCCAGGGCTTCGCGCCCAGACCACCGGTGATCGGCAGTCTCCCGGCAGAGTACGCCGCTCGTCTTCTCAGGCCACCAAACGGCTCTATAGCATCACGTGAAGCAAATCCCCTCCGCCGGGGGACTGTTAGCACTAAGGGAGGTCTACACGGATGCAAATGCGCCAAAAAAACTGGGCGGCAAGCAATCTGCCAGCTGGGTTCCTGGCGGTCGCGTCAGCGGCTTTGACAGTGCTGGCAGTCATCGCCACTGCGCCAGCGAGCGCTGAGTCGATCCCCTGCGCTTCATCAATCAACCAGCAGGGCTCCGAGTGCGCCAGCTTCACGTTCTATGCGGGGTCCAGCGAGGTGGCCGTCACCACCGCAAAGAGTCAAGCCGCGGGCTCCCCCGTAGGGGTCTCAAAGTTCGTGTTCGGTAATGCATCACCCCCGGCACCGGACCAGGACCTCGACACCCTCTCCGTCAATAGTGATGGGGTGCCAAACCAAAGTGGCCCTTACACGGAACTCGAGATCATGCCATACGGCGTCGAGGGCACGCTGTGCCTGAAGGCAACGACCATGAGCGCGACTGCGTCGTTCGTGCTGGCACGGTGCGGCTCCAGCCGGTTGGAGCAGTTCACGACCTCGCACGAGACCAGTCAGGGTTTTGAGTGGCGCTTGCGAGGAAGTGGCAGTCCAGGTCTGGCTATCACTCAGGAAGGTCGGTCTGGGTTGGGCTTGAAGACTTGGACGGGCGCGCCTGATCAGTACATGCAAAGGACGGACTGACCGGCACTGCCGTAGTAAGCGGGGCGGACTTTGAAGGTCCGCCCCGCTCTTTTCAATTCTCCAAACATCACCCATCGCAGTAGTACGGTCGCTGGGTGACCAGGCGAGAGATCCTCCGTGCCGTTTACCAGCCCGAGGTGCTGATGCCGGTTACGCGGTGCGACCCGCGGTCAGGTGGCGGGCGAGGTGGGGTGGTGTCCGGGTCGGTTTTTCCTTGTAGACAAATGCACGCCGCAACTTCGGGTAGGGCTCGCCGGGGCTGGAGAAGTTTCGCCGCATAGTGGCTAGTTCGGCGGCCCGGTAGGCGGCCAGTGGCTGGTGCTGTTCTGTTTCGGCGAGTTGACGCGCCTTGGCGGCCAACTGGGCGCGGTAGCCGGGACCGCCGGCCAATTGCCTGGCCAGGGCAGCCGTCTCCGCACGGAATTCGGTGGTGCTGCCGGGGATTACCTTGTCGATCAGGCCGCATCCCAGGGCCGACGCGGGGGTGACCGGAAGGCACGCGCCAGTGAGGCGGGCCGCCTCCTCGGCACCGACGCGGCGGGGCAGGGTGTATGTCCAGTACTCCGAGCCGTGCAGCCCCATCAGCTTGTAGTGCGGATTGAGGACGGCACCGGCCCGGCACCAGATCTGGTCGGCAGCAAGGGCGAGCATCAGCCCTCCGGCGGCGGCGTTACCGGCGAGCGCGGCCACCGTGAGCTTCCCAGTGGTGGTCAAGATCGCCTCCACCAGGTCGTCGGTGGCGTTGATGTTGCGCCACGATTCGGCCGCCGGGTTGGCAGCGGCCTCGATCACGTTCAGGTGGATGCCGTTGCTGAAGAAGTCCCGGGGCCCGCCGAGCACGATCACCTTCACCGGGCGGCACTGGGCGTGCTGGTAGGCAGCGAGCAGGCGGCGGCACTGGCCGGTGCTCATGGCACCGCCGGGGAAAGAGAATTCCAGGTAGCCCACCTCGCCGTCCTCCCAGTAGCTGATCTCCTGGTAGGTGCGCGCGCCTGGGTGCGGCGCCAGCGGTGCCTGGACTTCAGGCACGCCAGCCAGGGATCCGCGCAGCGCGAGCGCGGCCGGCAGCTTGAAGGTCCGCGGGCCTCCAGGCGCCGGTCGCGGGCGCGCCTGCGGGATCCAGACCGCGCCGTCGGCGGTGGCCCGGCAGACTGCGCCATTCCGCTGCGCGATGATCGTCCCGGGCTCACCCCGGAGGTGACCCTCCTCGTAGCCGCCAGTCAGGAAGTACTCACTGCCGCCGATCACATCCAGTACACCCGGGGCCGAGTCGGCCGCTCGCAGCTTCGATACCACCGACGCCGTGGACTCGGCGGGCCAGTCGATCCTGCGGTCGGCCTGCCGGCACAGCGGTCGGGCTCGCCCGGTCACGCCCGGGCGGGTGTAGTCCAGCGGCTCAGGCCGGTAGTTGCCGCCCTCGAACCGCGCCACCGCCAGCAGGACCGCCGCCAGCGCGGCGTCGGCGACTTCGGTGCGGTACAGC
This sequence comes from Streptosporangiaceae bacterium, assembly GCA_035946955.1. Lineage (GTDB taxonomy): Bacteria > Actinomycetota > Actinomycetes > Streptosporangiales > Streptosporangiaceae > DASYYE01. Next base: position 6,490 of record DASYYE010000334.1, read on the forward strand.
GAACTCTTCGAGCAAGCCAGCGGCACCGGGAACGCCACACTCGCCCAGATGTCACCGGCGTCCATCTCGGCGTTCGCCTGCAACACGGTGACCCCCCACCCACGGACGCCATCCATGATCGCCCAGTCCAGCGAGGACGGGCCACGGTCGCCGCGGGGCCCGGGATGGACGATGAAACACGGCCACGCCGACCAGATATCGGCAGGGATCGCGGTGGTCAGCATCGGCGCGATCACCAGGTCCGGTGCATGGCGGCCGACGGCCTCCCGCATCACCTCATCCCCCAGCGCCAACTCCACCGCGACCTGGTAACCGAGGTCAGCGAGTTCCGCGTGGACCCGCTGGGTCAAACTGTTGTACGCACTCGACAAGAGCAAGATCCGCATCCGGTTCCCCGTCCCCGTATCGCCACGCTTGTGGCGCAAGCCGGCCAGCGCCACTATGACCCCGACCCCGTGTGACACCCGCGGCTCGGCTCCCGCGGCCCCGCCTGATCAGAGGTGGCACCCGCGCACCTGATACACCAGGACCGGCTGTGGCAGATGAGGCTGGCACTGGCGACCTGCCAGGTCCGCCCTTACAGGGATCGCCGGTGACGCGGTGTCGGGGTGATGTAGGGGCGATGTCCCAGCGTTGTCCCTGGGGTTTGAACGCGCCGGAACGCACGATCGAGAGGCACCTGCAGGCCGTTTAGCGGACCAAGAAAGGAAACCGCAATGGACCGCCTCTCTGCTCGGAGCATTCGCCGCTCGGCGAGTGCGATCGTGCTGGCCGCCACCGCTGGCGCCAGTGCGTTCGCGCTGCTCCCAGCCGCGGCACACGCCGCCGCTGCCGCACGCCCTGGCACCCACCACGCCAAGGCGTCACCTGGTTATGTGTTCCAGACACTCGACGACCCGGCCGACCCGGCCTTCAACCAGCTCCTCGGGATCAACGTCAGGGGAGTCATCTCCGGCTACTTCGGCAGCGGCGCCACTGGCCACCCGAACAAGGGTTACCTGCTCAACCCCCCGTACACCTCCTCCAGCTATGTGAACGAGAACTTCCCCGGCTCGGTACAGACCCAGGTCACCGGGCTGAACAACAAGGGGGACACGTGCGGGTTCTGGGTTGACGGCCACGGGAACAACCGCGACTTCGTCGAATGGAACGGCGTGTTCGCGTCGTACCACGACCCCAGCACGCCCAATACACCTGGGTCGGTGAACCAGTTGCTCGGTATCAACGACGCGGGCACCGCGGTCGGGTTCTACAACGACGCGGCGGGGCACTCTCACGCCATCACGCTGAACCAGGCGACCGGCAAGTTCACCCCGCTGAAAGTTCCGGGGACCAGCAAGGTGGCCACCGGCATCACCGACCAGGGCGCCATCGTCGGCTTCGGCACCAATGCCGCGGGGGTCACCTCCAGCTGGCTGCTTGCCAATGGCCACCTGACCGGCTTCCAGTTCCCCG
>DASYYE010000335.1:0-1628 GCA_035946955.1 Streptosporangiaceae bacterium
GGCACCGGCTCGGCGACCGTTGGCTCCACTGGCACGTGGGCCGTGTCCCAGTTCAGCACTTCCGGCACCATCTACCCGGGTTCTGGGTCCAGCACGATCGTGTACACCGTCAAGAACACCGGCACAGCCGACCAGCAGTACGGCACCGCCACCGCCACCGTTAACAGCAGCGGCGGTAACATCACCGTCGGTGGTAACGCCGTTTCCGGCTGCCTGGCGAGCTGGTTCACCACTGCAATTGCCAACGACCCCGGCCTCAACACGAACATCGTTGGTAGTGCCTCTGTCCAGGTCACGGTCACAGTATCGATGCCGTCTGACTCGACGGACAACCAGAACGCCTGCCAGGGCAAGGCGCCGGACGTGACCCTCAGCATCAGCTGACCCGAAACAGGGCCGGGACGCCTCGCGTCAGGCCTCGTCTTACGGCTGGCTGGCCGGGCCGCCGGGGGGCAACACCCCACGGTCTGGCCAGCCACCCGGCCCGGCGATCCATCCAAGTTGGGGTCATCACGGCTATCGCCCGTCCAGGCGGGCTTACCGCGAGGGTCAGGTTCTAGGGGGGTGTTGGCATGATCAGGTTCTCGGCCATGACGCCAGCCCAGCGCGCACGCCTGCTCGGCGTGCTGGCTGTCGTCCCCGCCGGGGTCTTGGTCTCCGGGCTTTTCGTCGCCAGTTCCCTGGCGGCCTCCGGCCTCCCCACCCCAGTGATCACCGGTTCGCCATCGAACCCAACGACCTCGTCCTCGGCCACGTTCACGTTCATCGATTCCCAGGCGCGCGTGACCTACAGGTGTTCCCTCGACTCCTCGTCCTTCGCCGCGTGCGCCAGCGGGGTCACCTACACTGCGCTCGCACAGGGCAACCACACCTTCCGCGTCGAAGCGGTGTCGGGCTCCAACACCAGCACCGCGGCCAGTTACACCTGGCAGGTCGGCACCACGGGACCTGCCGCCCCCGTGATCACCTCGGGTCCCACAAATCCCTCCACGGATACCAGCCCCGAGTTCATATTCACCGACGCCGACTGGCCGCACGTCATGTTCACCTGCTGGCTGGACTCAGGCAAGCAGATGGCCTGCACGGGGGACACCGACCATGACCGCAACCCGATGGTCGAGGGTGAGTGGCAGTTCAGCAACCTCGCCCTGGGTTCGCACTGCTTCTCCGTCTACGCCACCAACGGCTCGCCGCACACCTCGCCGACCACCAAGTTCTGCTGGACGATCGGCACGGCCGCAAAGAACTTCGCCGTCGGCGGCAGCCTCACGACACCGCTCTACCCCGGCACCAGCCTGCCGCTGAACATGACCTTCACCAACCCGGGCTCCTTGCCGATCACGATCCCCAGTGGGGGGATCTCGGCCAGCAACATCACGATCACGAGCAACGCTCCCGGCTGCGCCTCGTCGAACTTCGCCGTGGCCCAGGGCCTGACGGTCGCGGTCACGATCCCGGGCAATCAAACCACGCCCACGTCGCTGTCCGCGCTCGGCGTGCCGCAGGCCGACTGGCCGGTGATCAAGATGATCGAGACCAACACCAACCAGGACGCCTGCGAGGGCGCGAAGCTCACCTTGACCTACTCGGGGATCGAGGCCTCCGGATGAGACTCCGCTGGCTCCTGT
>DASYYE010000336.1:0-3878 GCA_035946955.1 Streptosporangiaceae bacterium
GGACCGGCTCGCGCCTGGCGACCTCCAAGATGTCCAGCCACTGCCGCTCGCCGGGAATCCACGGCAGCTTCGTCATCCGGGGCACAAGTCCCCGCCTCCCGCCGCCGAACCCGCCGCTCGGCGTGTAACGGCCGCGGCCGACCGGGTTGGACTCGCGGACCCCCTCATCCACCAGGAACTCATAGAACAGGCGGACCGCGACCAGCCGCTGCTGCAGCGTCGCGTTCGCCAGCCCCGCCCCCGAGCCGATCGACACCACGTTCACGCCACACGCACCGGGCCGGGTCACCAGCTCCCGGACGAACGCGGCTACCTGCGCCCGACTGGCCGCCAGCGGATCCACCCCGTCCCGCTCGCAAAACTGCAGGTAATCCGCCAGCGCCCGGGCATAAGCGTCCATCGTCCGGGGAGCACGGCCAAGATCAGTCCATATCTGCAGCCACTCAGCAGCCCGCTCGTGCCTGCCCAGCACCGGCCACCTGACTGCCCACGTCGCAGCAGCCACGCCCCCCAAGCCCCCGTCCCCCCGACAGCCTGCGGCGAAGCTACCGCACCCAACCTCCTCCGCACGCATCGACACGGCGGTGATTCCAAGTAACTAACACGGCCTTATTGCCCTCGAAGGCCTGCACTGTCAGCGGGAACCCGCCAGCATCGGTCAGCAGGCCGATGGTGATCTGCGGCTCCAAGCGGCGCTCCTTGGAGAACCCGCTCTCCCGGAACCCATCACCCACATCGGTCTCGAAGTACAAGGTGGACACGTCGAACAGCACCAGGCTTGCCCTGCCCAGCCGGGCACGCGCTGCGCACGCGGCGGCCAGCCGCTGCCGCCACTCATCCTTCGCATACACCGGCAGCCGCCGGTTGACCGTGGGATATGACGTCGGCGCCACACCGGCCTCCTCCAGCACACGGGCGGCATCGAGCTTGCTGGTGGGCTCGATGATCCGCGCGAGCACCAGGTCACGGAACACCCCGTCACCGCCAGCGGCGTCTTCGAACCCCAGCACCCGGTAACCGTGCACCAAAGCGTCCAGCAGGTGCCCCATCCGCGACGACGTGATCGGCAACGGCCCACCGCTACCGCCAGCGGGCTGCAGGCCAAGGCCAAGCTCACCCTGCCCAGCCGCCAGCCGCTGCCGCGCCGCAGCCTCCAGCAGCTCCACCCCAACACCGTCATGCGCTGAGCCCAGATGCTCGATCTCCCGTGCCCCCCGGCGCGAGGAGTACACGATCTGCACGGCAGTCGCACCCGAGGACGTCTTGACCGTGCGCACATATGGGGACACCGGCACACACTACGGGCCCCCAGCCACCCCAGCTAGTGCGCAAGAACCAGGTTCCCCAACGGCAAACCCGCAGGCCAGCGCCTCACAGCCCGCAAGATTCCATAACCTTGATAAAAGTCGGGCCCAGGTAGAGCCAGCCCTCGCCGGTGCGCAGGTAGGTGATGTCACCCACCAGCCGGCGGCCCGGGGCCTGGGCGGTGAAGTCCCGTTCGATCAGGTCTGGGCTGGTCACTGGCTGTTCACAGGGGACGGTGGTGCGCTTGTAAGCCCGCGGCTGGCAGGCCCGCAGGCCGGCCTCGCGCATGAGGTCCGCGGCCAGCCCGACCGAGCAGGGGTGGCCTTCCCGGTTGAGCTGGGCGGCGACCCGCCGGCACCCGTAGGCGCCCCGGCCCGCCTCAAACACCCGCCGCACGTGGCCCGCCAGTTCGCGGCGCCGCGCGGCGGTGGCGGTCTCCGCCTGGTGGCGCCAGGCATAGAAGCTGGACCGGGGAACGTTCAGCAGCCTGCACATCCAGGCGGTCTTGTAGCTGGCCTTCTCCGCGTCGATGACCGCGCAGCGCTCGCTCAGGGTTGCGTCCGCGCGAAGAAGGCCGCTGCTGAGATGTGAATCCCCCAGCGCAGGCGGGCGTGGCTGAGTTCCGCGCCGGCTTGTGGGCCGTGCGGGTGGCGGGGGAGGCTGCGGTTACGCGGCCGTGGGTTCGATGGTGACCTTCACGCCGAGTGCTTCGAGTTGCTGGACCAGGCGGCTGGCGCTGTACTGCGTGTTGTGGCGGCGGGCGGCCCGGTCCGGGCCGAGTTCCCGGAATGGCACTCCGTCGTGCACGATGTGCCAGTAGGCGATGAGGATGTCGTGGCGGGTGGCGCCGATCGCTTTCGCTGGGCCTCGCCTGCCGCGGATCTGGGCATGGTGGGCGGCGAGGTAGGTTCCCTTGGCCCGGGCAGCGGCCTGCGCGGCCTGGGTCAGGGATCTGCGCAGCCATTTCGACCCTGGCCGGGTCGCGCCGCGGAACTGCTTGCCGCCGGAGGAGTTGTTGCCTGGGCAGATCCCTGCCCAGGAGGCCAGGTGCGCCGCGGTGGGGAACACGGACATGTCCCAGCCGCATTCGGCCAGCAGCACGTGGGCGGTGCTGGGCGCGACACCCGGGATCGTGCACACCCGCTCGACGAGGCCCGCGACCGGTGCGACGGCCGTGGTGATCTTCTCGTCCAGTGCGGCGAGCTGGTCGTCGAGGCAGTCAATGTGGGCCAGCAGCCGCGTGGCCAGCGCGCCGTGGTGGGTGACCCGGAAGCGGTTGGCGAGGGCCTCGGTGAGCAGGCCGCTCTTGGAACGCAGCCGCCCTTTGGCCAGGGCAGCCAGTTCCGCCGGGTCGCTGACCCCGGCAATCAGCGCGGACAAGATCGCCCGAGAGCTCTTGGAATACGCCTGCGACGCCACCGATGTCAGCTTGATCCCGGCGTCTTGCATCACCTTCTCCAGCCGCTGGATGGCCCGGGTGCGTTCCTGGGTGACCGCGGCGCGCAGCCGCGTCAGGTCCTACACGCCCACCTGCACCCGTCCGGCCCACACTGACGGCGAAGTGAGCGAGGCCAGGCCATGTGCGCTGGCGAGGTTACTCCAGCGTTAGGTTCACGCCACTTGATGCGTCTATGGCGTGAGGCCACCGCGTTTACGGGCGACACTGTGAATTACGGGTCATGTTTGCGACGGCACCAGGAGGCACGCATGTTCAGGAGAAAGACTGCCCGTGCTTCCGCGGTGGCCACGGCCACGGCACGGCTGACCGCGGCCGTGGCATTGCTGCCCTTGGGGACGGCATGCGCGTCCAGCGGGGTGGTACCGCGGTTCGACCATGTGGTGATGGTGGTGATGGAGAACAAGAACTACGACGCCATCATCGGCCGCCCCGATGAGGCGCCATATATAAACAGCCTCGCGACCGGTGGAGCGCTCTTCAGCAACTCATTCGCGGTGACCCATCCCAGCCAGCCCAACTACCTGGCGCTGTTCTCCGGCTCGACCCAGGGCGTCACCAGCGACGACTGCCCGCACACCTTCACCAACGTGCCCAGCCTCGGCTCCGAACTGGTCAGCGCGAAGCTGACCTTCGCTGGCTACTCCGAGAGCATGCCATCGGCCGGATACACCGGCTGCGGCAGCCACCTCTCGCTCGGCTACACCCGCACCCACAACCCGTGGGCCGACTTCAGCAACATCCCCGCCTCCAGCGACCTGGCCTTCACCAGCTTCCCCACGAACTACAGCGAACTGCCCACGGTCTCTTTCGTGATCCCTAACCTGTGCCACGACATGCACTACTGCGCACGCGACTCTGGCGACCACTGGATCCAGGCCAACCTCGGCGGCTACATCTCGTGGGCGCGGGCACACAACAGCCTGCTCATCATCACCTGGGACGAGGACGCGACCATCCTCGGCCTGGGCGGCGACAACAACCGGGTGCCCACCATCTTCTACGGAGCCCATGTGCGCCCGGGTGTCTACAGCGAGCACACCGGCCACTACGGCGTCCTGCGCACGGTCGAAGACATGTACGGGCTGCCCCACGCAGGAGCGAGCGCGACCGCATC
>DASYYE010000337.1:0-12236 GCA_035946955.1 Streptosporangiaceae bacterium
CGCCGCCCTGCGGGCAGCAGAAGCTGACCCGGCACGGCGGATTCGGTTTCCTGTGACTCTTTAGGACACGGTGCAGCAACAGCAGCTGCTGCTGCAGAAGCTGGCGCAGGACCCGGCGACCTCGGTCATGCCGTGACCGCCAGTCAGGGACTCGACCGCCAGGCCACTGGCGTCGATCTCGAAGACGTCAGCAGCCAGCTCCTCCAGGTCGAAGGCAAGCGATGTGCTCATACACACCCCTTTCTTGTTTCTCGTATATTGCGACTAGCTTCTCGCTTCTTGGATGTTTTGGTCAAGCACCCCGGCCCGGGTCACGCCGCGCAGCAGTTGGCCGTGATCCCTCACTTGAGGACGACGGATGGAGGCCAACTCGTCACCCGTCGTTCCACAGCAGGCCAATCTGCCCTGGCATTGGCTGGATACCCGTATGTGGGGCGCGGCGAGTGACCACGCCCTGCGGGAGGACACCATGCACTTCAGATCGATCCGGCGGACTGTGGCCGTCGTGGCGGGCGTATCGGCCGCCGCGACCGTCACTGCCCTCTCCCCTGCGCTGGCGTCAACGACGCCGGCGCACGCAGGCGGTGACAGCAGCATCAAGCATGTCCTGCTGATCTCCGTGGATGGCCTCCACCAGCAGGACCTCGCCTGGTATGTCAAGAACAACCCCACGTCGGTGCTGGCCAGGCTGGACCACCAGGGCACGGAGTACAGCAACGCCCGCACGCCGTTCCCGTCCGACTCATTCCCAGGCATGGTCGGCCAGGTGACCGGCGGCGACCCCCGTGCCACCGGCATCTACTACGACGACACCTTCAACCGCGACGTGTTCCCGGCTGGCACCACGGACTGCACCGGGCCGGTGCCCGGTGCCGAGGTCGCCTACACCGAAGCGGACGACATCAACCAGAACTCGATCGACGCGGGCCAGGGCCTGCCCGGGCTGCCCGGCAGCATCCTGCAGATGACCAGCAACCCGCTGCAGGTGATCAACCCGGCGAACCTGCCGGTGGACCCGGCCACCTGCAAGCCGATCCTGCCGAGCCAGTACCTCAAGGTGAACACCATCTTCAACGTGGCCCACGACCACGGGATGGTCACTGCCTGGTCCGACAAGCACCCCGCGTACCAGGCCCTGTCCGGGCCCTCGGGCGACGGCGTCACCGACTATTTCACCCCAGAGATCAACAGCCAGGCGCTCGGCTACCCCACGGGTGAAGACTGGACCAAGGACAACGCCGCGACCATGCAGTACGACACCTACAAGGTGCAGGCGGTGCTGAACTGGATCGACGGGCTCAACCACCAGGGCACCCAGCACGTGGGCGTGCCTGCCATCTTCGGGATGAACTTCCAGACCGTCTCGACCGCCGAGAAGCTGCCGACCTCTGACGGCCTGACCGGCGGCTACCTGCCCGGCGGGACCACCCCTGGCCCGCTGCTGGTGCGCGCGCTGAACTACATCAACACCGAAGTCGCCATGATGGTGTCGGAGATCCACAAGCAGCGCCTGACCGGCAGCACCGCGATCATCATCTCCGCCAAGCACGGCCAGTCCCCCACCGACCCGGCCACCGTGGCCCGCGTCCCGGACTCCCCGATCCTGTCCGCCATCAACACGGCCTGGGCCGCGACCCATCCGAGCAACCCGAACCTCGTGGTCTTCTCGACCGACGACGACGGGATGCTGCTGTGGCTGAGCGACCGCTCACAGACCGCATGCAACTTCGTGAAGAGCTACCTCCTCTCTCACGATGCGGCAGGCAACAACATCAGCGGCAACCCCATCACCGTCCAGTCGTCCGGCCTGCGGGCAGTCTTCGCTGGTGCGGCGTCAGCCAAGCTGTTCGGCGTCCCGGTCAGCGACCCACGTCACCCTGACGTGGTCGGCTACGCCCAGCACGGCGTCGTCTACACGGGCGGGCAGTCCAAGATCGCCGAGCACGGCGGCGCCGATATGCAGGACCGCAACGTGCCGATCCTCGTCATGGTCCCCGGCAGCAGCCACGGGTCCGTCAAGACCTCGGTGGAGACCACCCAGATCGCGCCGACGATCCTCACCCTGCTCGGCCTCAACCCCAACCAGCTCCAGGCCGTGCAGATCGAGCACACCCAGGCCCTCCCCGGCCTGGGTGGCAACGGCGGCTGACAGCCCCGGACCAACACCCACGGGGGAGGCCCCGGCTCACCGGGGCCTCCCCCGTCCAAAGCCTCAACCGACCTCCGGCCGCTGACCCTGGCCTCAGTCCGTTGCCTTGGGGTGCCCAGCGCCCGCGCGCCGGTGTGTCCTGGGCGGGCTTGGGCAGATGACCGAGCTGGTGTGCACGGAACTCAGGGGTAGATGACCTTGTGCTCGTGGAGCATGGTCACGTACTTCTCGATGCGGGCCGCCCGGGCGCTGGGCGTCTTCGTGGCTCCGAGACGATGCAGGATGGCGTAGCGGTTGCGGCTGTCCAGGGTCGCGAAGAACTCTTTGGCTGACGGGTCAGCGTCCAGTGCCGCCTGGAGGTCTTGCGGGACCGTAGCGGTCCGCTGGGGCTCATATGCGGCGTCCCACCGGCCGTCAGCCTTGGCGCGCTCCACCTCGGCAAGTCCAGCGGGCTGCATGCGGCCTGACTCGATCAGGCGTTCGGCGTGCCCCGTGTTGATCTTGGACCATCTGCTCCTGGCTTTGCGCGGGGTGAAACGCTGGAGCCAGTACGTGCCGTCGTGTGCGGCCTTCTGCCCGTCGATCCAGCCAAAACACAGGGCCACGTCGAGGGCTTCGGCATAGCTGACCGACGGGACCCCTGAGTCCTTCTTGGCGATCTTCAGCCATATCCCGTCCGACTGGCTGTGCTCACGGCCGAGCCATTCCTCGAAGTCCGCAGCTGATGCGAACGATACTGCCAGACGGTCGGCCACACCGGTCACGGTACCCGCCGCGTCCAAGACCACCCGCGCCGGGATAAGCAGCGGCCTGCGGGGTAGTTGGAGGCCGGTTGCCTGGTGGGCCAGGCCCTGGTCAGTACGTCACAGTGTCGTACTGACCAGGGCTGGCGCAGCCGCCGGGAGGCTGCCGACCTTGGTGCCCTTCTGGAAACCGCCGAACAGCAGCGACAAGAGGACGAGAAGCACGATGAGGCCGAGGATCCACAGCAGGCACCCGGTCATCCTGCTCCTGCGCCGGGCTGGCAACTCCCGGCGTGGACCGAACAGCCAGTTGGCAAAGGCCCTGAACATCTGCCCTCCAAAGCCCATCCCGCACGGTCGCACGTTCGGCGCGGCCCATCTGTTCCCGCCACTGCCCGGGCAAGACACGGACAAACCAGTGCGCGCACACATGCGGCCTCTTGTCCGTGGCCAACCGACACCAAGGGGGTCTCATGCGAGTTGAACGGCTAGCTGGCCGGCTGGCCCTAGTGGCAGGGGCGGTCGCCGCCATTGCCGTGTTGTTGCTCGCGTTGTCAGCGGTCCACCTGCTGCCGCAGTTCAGGAACCCCTTCAGCGAGACCACCACGGTGCGCAGCCAGCCACCGCTGCTCAAGTCGATCACCGCGCTGAGCAGGTACGAGGCGGCCAGCGGCTCATTCCAGGTGGTGGTCGAACTGGCCCAGCACACGTCGTTCCTGCCGTCATTCCTCGAAGGCAGCGACACCTTGTTCATAGGCGAGGGCACCGACATCGCCTATGTGGACTTCTCTGGCCTGACCGGCCGTGACCTCCACGTCTCGGCGCACCGCACGGCGGTCACCATCGACCTGCCAGCGGCCCAGCTCGAACCGGCCGTCCTCAACGTCCGCCAGTCCTACGTCTACGCACAACAGCAGGGCCTGGTGAACCGCGTCGGCAACTTCTTCTCCGGAAACCCCAACAGCCAGCAGGAGGTCTATGTCCTCGCCCAGCAGAAGATCCAGGCCGCGGCCAGGAACAGCCCGCTGCTGGCGCAGGCGGAGAAGAACACCCGCTCCACCCTCGACGGCATGCTTAGCTCGCTTGGTTTCAAGCAGGTCACCGTGGACTTCGCCCACTGACCCGTCAGCTCACCAACTGGGCTGGCACCTGCTGGCCGTCTCCGGCGACTGAGGTGAGCAACAGAAGTCACCCCCCGGGGTCATATCCAGTGGCACGCACAGCAGCCCCTCACCGCGTATGTTGGGCTGCCTGGGAGGATAGGTATGGGGTGAGGTGGTGAGGTATGCCCGGGTTGGACAGCTCTGCTCTGCATGTGCAGGTGCTGGGCCCGGTACGAGCGTGGCGGGACGGTCAGGAGGTGGACCTCGGGCCGCCACAGCGCCGTGCCGTACTCGCGGTCCTCGCCATGGCCGCGGGCAGGATCGTCTCACGCCATGAGCTGATCGACGCGGTCTGGGACGCCCCCAGTGACAAGGCCGACAGCGCCCTGTATGCCGCCATCTCGCGTCTGCGGGGGGTGCTCGAGCCCGGCCGCGGCGCCCGGGATGGGTCCAAGCGGGTGCTGGCCACCAGCGGGGCCGGCTATGTGCTGGGCATGCAGCCCGAGCAGGTCGATGCCGGGGCCTTCACTATCGGCGTGGCAGCGGCGCGCCGGGCGCGCACGGCCGGCGACCTGACCCGGGCGGTGCACTCCTTCGAGGAGGCCCTCGGGCTGTGGCAGGGGTCCGCGCTCGCAGGCGTGGACGGAATGTGGGCGTCAGCGGAGCGGGTGCGTCTCGCCGAGGCACGGCTGGTCGCGATGGAGGAGCATGCGGCGGTGCGGCTGGCGCTTGGCTGCCATGCCGAGGTCGCCGTGGAACTGGCGGGGCTGGTCGGCAGGCACCCGCTGCGGGAAGAGCTGCGGCGCCTGCTCATGCTGGCGTTGTACCGGTCAGGGCGCCAGGCCGACGCACTGACGGTGTTCCACGACACGCGGCGCACCCTGGATGAGGAGCTGGGCATCGAGCCCGGCCCCGCACTGCAGCGCATGCATGAGCAGATCCTGGCTGCCGACCCGGGCCTGATGCTCCCGGACCCGCCCAACCTGGCAGCACCAGCGGCCCAGACCGACCCGGCGGAACTCGCAGACACGGGGTGGGAGGGCCAGCGGCTGGTTCCCATCCCGAGGGAACTCCCCGCGGACGTGCGGGCCTTCACCGGGCGCGAAGCCGATCTGGCTGAGCTGGACCGGCTGCTGCAAGGCAGCACGGGGGACGGGAATGACGCCGCCGGGCATGGCAGCGCGCCGTCGGCGATGATGGTCGCGGCGGTGTCCGGGACGGCAGGCGTGGGCAAGACCGCGCTGGTGGTGCGCTGGGCGCACCGGGTCGCGCCGAAGTTCCCCGATGGCCAGCTCTACGTGAACCTGCGCGGCTACGACCCCGGCACGCCGGTGTCGGCCGCTGATGCACTCGCCCAGTTCCTGCGTGCCCTGGGGGTGACGGACGCCGAGATCCCGCTCGCGGAAGACGAGCGGGCCGCCCGCTACCGGTCGCTGGTGGCGGGCAAGCAACTGCTCGTTGTCCTGGACAACGCCGCCACGGTCGATCAGGTCCGGCCCCTGCTGCCCGGAGCCGCCACCGTGATGGTGGTGGTTACCAGCCGCGACTCGCTGGCGGGCCTCGTGGCGGTCGACGGTGCCCACCGGCTCGTCCTGGGCAGGCTGAACAACCCAGACACCATGGCGCTGCTGCGGGCACTGATCGGCGAGCGGGTCGACGCCGACCCGGCGGCGGCCAAGAGCCTGGCCGGGAAGTGCGCGAAGCTGCCGCTCGCACTGCGCGTGGCCGCCGAACTCGCCGCGGCCCGCCCGGACACGCCACTCGCGGAGCTCGTCGCCGAACTCGCGGGCCAGCCCGGCCCACTGGGGCTGCTGGACACCGGTGACCCCTACGGCGCACCCGCGACGGTCTTCTCCTGGTCCTACCGCTACCTGCCTCCGCATGCCGCGGCAATGTTCCGCCTGCTGGGCCTGCACCCGGGTGCGGCCTGGGACCGCCACGCGGCCGCCGCACTCGCCGGGGCCACGCTCGCCGAAACCAGCCGCCTGCTGGCTGTGCTGGCCCGTGCGCACCTGATCGCACCCATCGGACCAGACCGCTACGAAATGCACGACCTGCTGCGCGCCTACGCCGCCAGCCTCGCCGCCAGCCACGACTCCGCCGAAGACCGCCAGGCCGCGCTCAACCGGCTCTTCGACTACTACCTTGCGACCAGTGCCGTCGCGGTCGGCGCGCTCGAGGTGCGGTACCACGGCCCCGAACCACCGCCTGTCCACACGCCCGTCCCGGCGTTCGACAGTGCGGAAGCTGCCCTGACCTGGCTGGACGCTGAGGTGGCCACGCTGACGGCAGTGGCCACTTATGCCGCCGCCAGCGGCTGGCCCAGCTACACGACCCGCCTCGCGGTCATCCTGCGCCACTACCTCAACGACCGCTACACCTACGCGCTGGCCCTCTACGACCTCGCGCTCGAAGCCGCCCGCCGCTCCGGCGACCCGGGCGGCGAAGCCGAGGCCCTGATCGGCATGGGCCTGGCCCATCACCGGCAGGGCCGCACGGAACTGGCCGCCGCCTGTAACCAGCAGGCCCTCGACATCTCGCGCGAGACCGGCCACCGGCTCCAACTGGCCCGTGCCCTGTGCAACATCGGGATCGACCACGCCCAGCAGGGTGACTTCCAGCAGGCAGCCGAATGCAACCAGCAGGCGCTCGCGCTCTTCCACGAGCTCGGCAGTTCCACGGGCGAGGTCTCTCAGCTCGTCAACCTCGGTGTCATCTACTTCCGGCAAGGCCGTGACCAGCAGGCCTTCGACTGCCACAAGAAGGCCCTCCTGCTCGCGCGCGAGATCGGGTTCCGCAATGGCGAGGTCGCCGCCCTGGTCAACCTCGGCGACGCCTGCCATCGGATGGGCCAGGACCAGCAGGCTTCCGACTACCTGGAGGAGGCTCTCACCCTCTCGCGCAGCATCGGCTCCGCCCCGCTGGAGGGCCACGCCCTGGCCAAGCTCAGTGAGGCCCGCCGCCGCCGCGGTGAGTTCGCCCAGGCCGCCGAGTACAGCCAACTGGCCCTGGCCATCTGCCGCGACGCCGGCGACCGCGAGGGAGAGATCGAGGCGCTCAGCAGCGCGGCCGCGACGTTCCTCGACACCGGCGACCCGGCGCAGGCCCGCGCCTGCTACGCCGCGGCCCTGCACGCCGCCCGCCAGAGCGGCGACCGCTACTTCCAGGGCCGCGTGCATGAGGGCCTGGTCAATGCCTGCCTGGCCGCGGGTGAGCCCTGCCTGGCACACGAGCACTGGCAGCAGGCCCTGGTCATCTACACCGATCTCGGGGTGCCGGACGTGTCCAGGCTCCGCACCAGCCCAGCCAGGCTCGGACTCGTGTCGGCCGCCAATACCCGGCCGAGCACCCACACCGGCCCGCTGACCGGGCACTCCGGCTCAGCCGGCACAGGGGCGGAGCCGGGGGTTCCACCGGCCCCCGGAGCGTACCTGGACGGTTCACCGGTAGCTGCCGACGCCGGGCAGCCTGGTGGCGATGGCGGTCCTGCCGGAAGGCTCGGCCCAGTCCCGCGCCGCGACGCGGCCGGTGGCGGGGCTGCCTGACATACCCATGGCACCCATGGTGAAGCAGGGGCCTTGCGATCCTCTTGTCTTCTTCTTGAGTCCGCGTGTACTGCCGGTGCCCTCGCAGCAGGCCGGCGGGTTAGGTTGGTGGGTGTGGCGGTGACCGGATGGCAGGTGAAGAAGGCGGCGGCATTCGCGGCCCTTCATGGCGGGGAGCCTTTCGTGATCCCCAACCCCTGGGACGCGGGCTCGGCCCGGATCCTGGCGGCACTGGGGTTCCAGGCGCTGGCCAGCACGAGTTCCGGGTTCGCGTTCACGCTTGGCCGGCTGGATGGGCATGTCAGCCTCGACGAGGTGACCAGGCACGCGGAGGCCCTGGACCAGGCGACGGACCTGCCTGTCTCGGTCGACCTGGAGAACGGGTACGGCGCCGCGCCAGCCGACGCTGCCCGCGCCATCGAACGGATCGCGGCAGCGGGGGCGGTAGGCGGCTCCATCGAGGACTACGACCGGGATGGGTTCCTGTACGACCTGCCGCAGGCCACCGAGCGGGTCGCAGCGGCAGCGGAAACCGCCCACGGGTTCGGCTTCCCGTTCATGCTGACCGCGCGGGCGGAGAACCACATCCGCGGCAACCCCGACCTCGACGACACCATCGCCCGGCTCCAGGCGTACGAGCGGGCTGGCGCTGACGTGCTGTACGCGCCGGGCTTGCGGACTGTGGCGCAGGTCCGGGCGGTGTGCGAGGCCGTGTCCAGGCCGGTCAACGTGCTGGCGGTACCGGGCCTGTCCTTCGCGGACATCGCGGCGGCCGGGGCCCACCGCGTGAGCGTCGGGGGTGCGCTGACCTGGGCTGCCGCCGATGCGCTTGTACAGGTTGCCACGGCCATCCGCGACCAGGGTGACTTCAGCGGCCTCGGTGCCCGGCCGGCGCTCACGGACTGGTTCACGCCCTAATCCCTCTTGACCCCTTGGCGGCGCTGGTGGACTCACGGATCTTGCTCCGCGGCGGCCTGGTCGCCGATGGCGTTGGCGCAACCGCACGGCATGCGGATGTGCTGGTCGAGGGGCACCGGATCACGGCCATGGGGGTCGTCAGCACCTCGCCTGGTGAATGCGAAGTGGTCGACCTCACGCCAGGCAGTGTGGTGTGTCCCGGGTTCATCGACGCGCACGTCCATGCCGAGGGGCCACTGCTGGCCACCGGACTGGTCGAGGGCGCCCTGGCCCAAGGGGTGACCACACTGGTCGTGGGCCAGGATGGGCAGTCGTGGGTGGGCGCGAACGCCGCCACGGCGCAGTACCTGAACCAGTACTTCGCCCCGGTCAATGGGCGGCTGGAACCAGCCCGTGACCTCAGCGTCGCTGGCTTCCGGGCGGCAGTGACCGGCCGGCTCTGCCAGAACGTCGCGGTCCTCGCCTCGCAGGGCACCATCCGCCACAATGTCGCGGGCATGGCGGTGGGGCCACTGCAAGCGGCCGAGCGTGACGCGGCGCGCCGGGAGGTGGAGCAGGCACTGGCCGACGGCGCGGTCGGCCTGTCCAGCGGGCTGGACTACCTGCCCAGCCGGTTCGGCATGGCCGAGGAGGTCGCCGAGATAGCCCGCCCGCTGGCGGCCGCGGGGCGGCCGTATGTCTCGCACCTGCGCGGTTATGGGCCAGATGTCGGGGCAGGGCTGACCGAACTGGTGTCGGTGGGGCGGGACGCCGGTGCCCGGGTGCACGCCAGTCATCTCTGGGGCACACCGGCCGACCTTGCGGCCGCGTTCGGGGCCGCGGACGGCGCGGGCGTGGCCCTGACCTTCGACATGTACCCCTACCAGCGGTCGAGCACCATCCTGGCGTCACTGCTGCTGCCAACCGAGGTCCAGGCAGATGGCCCGCAGGGCACTCTCGCGGCGCTCCGCGACCCCCGGCAGCGGGCCGGGTTGCTGGCTGGGGAGCGGTTCACCGAGGACTACCTGCGCAACGTCTACCTGGCATGCGTGCCCGAGGACAGGGCGAGCCTCGCCGGGCGCTCGGTGGCCGAGGCGGCTGAGCCCAGCGGGCAGACGGCTGGCGAGTGGGTGCTGGACCTGCTGGCTGACTCGGGCCTGGACGCCGGAGGGCACCTGCACCGGCCGGCCCTGACCGAGGCCGACCTCGCGTGGCTGAACTCACACGAGCGTCACTGCGCCGGCTCGGACGGCATCTACCAGGGCCAGCGCCCCCACCCGCGCGGGTACGCCACCTTCGCCCGGCTGGCCGGTCAGTACGTAGCCAGCAGCGGCCCAGCCAGCGACAGCGCGGACGGCGACAGCCCGGACGGCGACAGCGCGGCCGCCTGGCAGAGCCTCGCCCGTCACCTGGCCACGACCGCGGCCGACGCCTACGGCCTGCGGGACCGGGGCAGGCTGGCCCCTGGCATGGCCGCGGACATCTGTGTCATCGCGCCCAGCGGCCTGAGCGCCACCGCCACCTACACCGACCCTCGGCGCAACGCGGCCGGCGTCGACCTGGTCCTGGTGAACGGCGTCATCACCTGGCGCGACGGGCATCCGGTGCCGGCCGCGCACGCTGGCGAACTGGTCTGCTGACAGCGAGCGCCCTCGCCGACAACCGGGTCCAGCCTGCCTGACGCCCCCGGGCCAATAGTCATGGGCTGGCGCGCAGGTAAGGCGGGCCACGACGGGCCCGGCCGAAGATAAGGCAACTGCCCGATGCGCGTACCAGGGCCTTACCGCGAACCTCGAAGAGTCAGGGCCAAACCGGCCCTCGGCTCATAGAGGAAGAGGAAGCGGTGCATCCCTACATCACGCAGGCGATCGCTGTCGAGCGGGTCAAGGAGCAGCGGTCGCGAGCGCAACAGGCACAACTGGCAAAGCAGGCACGCGGTGCGCGGGCGGCAGGCCGGGCCGAGGCCCGGCTGCCGTTCTCGCACCGGCCCCTCACCCAGCAGACGCAGCCCAAGGTCACGGACTGGGCACGGGCAGCGGTATCCGAGCCCCAGCCAGCCGCGGGCCCGGTGACTGGCGCCCACCAAACCGAGCCCGCAGGGTGCCGGGCGGCATAAGGCAGGCCGTGCCAGCCGAGGCCCCGGCACAGGTGGCGGGAATGCGACCCGCCGTCCTGGCACCGGCTGGCGGTCACTGCCTCTCAGCGCTGGACGGACTGTCGGGCTGCGATGGCATGCTGGACATTGTGAGCGCTCGCATGACCAGCCCGGTCCTAGTGGGCCGGGAGGAGCAACGGGCTGTGCTCGATGCGGCACTGGACCAAGCCCGGACAGGCCGTCCGGCCACGGTACTGGTCGGCGGGGAGGCGGGAGTCGGCAAGTCTCGCCTGGTCAGCGAGTTCGCGGCGGCGGCGCGTCAAGCAGGCGCGCGGGTGCTGACCGGGGGCTGCCTCGACCTGGGGACTGACGGGCTGCCTTTCGCCCCCTTCGCTGCCATGCTCCGCGAACTCGTCCACGACCTGGGCGCCGACGGGGTGGCTGCGCTGCTGCCCGGCCATGCCACGCGCGAGTTCGCGCGGCTGCTGCCGGAGTTCGGCGCGGTGCACGCTGAGTCGGACCCGGCCATGGCCCGTGCGCGGCTGTTCGAGCAGATGCTGACACTGCTCGAACGACTGGCCGAGGCCGGATCGGTGGTCCTGGTCATCGAGGACGCCCACTGGGCCGACCATTCCACCCGCGACCTGACCGCGTTCCTCATCGGCAGCCAGCAGGTCCTCGACGGCGTGCTGATCGTCGTCAGCTACCGGTCAGACGAGCTGCACCGGACCCACCCGTTGCGGCCGTTGCTCGCCGGGCTCGACCGGCTCGGCTGGGTGGAACGGATAGAGGTGCCCAGGCTTGGCAGGCTGCACGCCGACGAACTGATCGCCCGCATCACCGGCAAGGAACCCGAGCCGTGGCTGGCCGATGAGGTGTACCGGCGGGCTGAGGGCAACCCCCTGTTCGTCGAGGAGTTGCTGTGCTGTGGCGGGGGCCTGACCGACGAGCTGCCCGAGTCCCTGCGAGACCTGCTGCTCGTGGCGGTACGGCGGCTGCCGGAGGAAACGCAGGAGCTGCTGGCGGCGGCCAGTGCCGGCGGGCAGCGCAGCGGCGACGCGCTGCTGGCGGCAGTGACCGGCCTGGACGACCACGGCCTCGCGCGGGGGCTGCGGCCCGCCGTGGCCGCCAACGTGCTCCTCGCTGACGAGGGCGGCTACACGTTCCGCCACGCGCTGATCCGTGAGGCCCTCTACGACGACCTGCTGCCCGGCGAGCGGACCCGGCTGCACACCCGTTTCGCAGAGGTACTCGGTACCGACGCCGCGCTGGTCGCCCCTGGCCGGGCACTCATCGAGCAGGCACACCACTGGTACTACGCGCACGACACCGGCTGGGCACTGCGCAGCGCGTGGGAGGCCGCCGCCGCCGCCGGCCACGCCCTGGCCCATGCCGAACAGCTCACCCTGCTCGCCAGGGTCCTCGAGCTGTGGGACAAGGTGCCGGACGCCGCGGAGCGGGCCGGCGTGAGTCATTCGGCTGTGCTGGAGCAGGCAGCGGCCATTGCGCAGGCCGCTGACGAGCACGAGCGTGGGATCGCTTTCGCGACGGCGGCGCTCAAGGAGATCGACCCGGCCGCCGAACCGGTGCGGGCGGCGCTGCTCCTGGAGACGCGGGCGACGCTGGGCAAGCACGTCGGCCACCACGACGCCGCAGCGGACCTCCAGGCGGCTTTGGAACTCGTCCCACCCGGCGTTGATGACG
>DASYYE010000338.1:0-32030 GCA_035946955.1 Streptosporangiaceae bacterium
TCCCCAGGTGCGCCCAGGCCGTCGATGCCGGCCACCCGTACAGCGACTCGAGTTGGCTTGCGGCGTCGCTGGCGACGGTCTCGTCGCTGGAGACCTGGGAGCAGCCGCAGGTCAGGCCGTAGTCGAAGTCCTCGATGTTGATCACGTCGATGCGGGCGCCAGCGGTGATGGCCTGCTGGATCTCATCAGTGCCGGTCCCCGGAAAGCCGATCGAGGTCATGGGGACCGTGAGAGACACCGATAGGCCCGGATCCTCGCTCTCCAGCGTCTTGATGGCCTGGAAACGCTGGAACTCGTGGGCGCTGTCACCCAGCGCGGTGTTCTCGATGTCGAAGTCGACCCAGGTCAACTTGTACTTGCTGATCACCGACTGGTACGCGGCGGCGAGGCTGCTGGCGCTGCCACAGGTCTGTCCCAGCTCGGTGCCGTTGTAGCCGCCGAAGCTGACCCCCGCGTCGCCGCCTGCGGACCGGATCGCGGACACCAGGCCCGCCACCGCCCTGTCATTGCTCACCAGATGGCTGGCATTGCCATCCCAGGCCGGGGTACAGCCGCCGGAGTCGAGCACGAAGGACAGCAAGAAGTGCTTCTCCCCGGTGGTGCTCATGATGCTGGCGATCTTCGAGGCCGACGGCGGGTTGTTGTCCAGCGGCATGAAGTACACGGGCGAGCGCCAGCTACCCACCCCGGCCGCGTGCGCCACGGTGGGGACCACCAGGGCGGCAGTGGCTGCGAGGACAGGGACGCTGAACGCCGCTGCCAGGCGGGCGCGGCGCAGATGCCGTGGACGGGACAAGTTCTGTTTCACCGGGCGCTCCTCACGGGCGGGGCGGAGAACTGCGGGCCGGATGACCAAAACTGGTAAGAAACTTAACTATGCGTTGGACACGGTACTTGCGCCGCGCCGCATGAGTCAATGCCCGGGTTCCGGCGGCCGGAACGCGGCAAACGGGTTGGTCACCACCAGTGCCCGCTGGGAGAAGCGGTACAGCGTGGCCGGCCTGCCACCCGCGGCCGCGGGCCGCAGCGTCGCCGGTGTCGGGATGATGACCCCTCGCCTGGTCAGGATCCGCTGCAGGTTCGTGGCCGAGACCGGGTGGCCGAGCGTGGCCGCATAGATGTCGCGGAGCTGGGCGATGGTGAAGGTCTCCGGGGCCAGGGCGAAACCGATGTTGGTGTAGGAGAGCTTGGCGCGCAGTCTTTCGCGGGCCGAGCCGATGATCGACCCGTGGTCGAACGCTGTGGGCGGGAGTGCGGCGACCGGGTGCCATGCCGTGTCGGACGGCACCCGGGGCTCGGCGTCGGTAGCCACCAGTGCCAGGTATGCCGTGGCCAGTACCCGACCGCGGGGGTCACGGGCCGGGTCGCTGCGGGTCTCCAGTTGTTCGAGGTGGGCGATGCTGGTGATGTCCACCTTCGCGGCCAGGTGCCGGCTGGCTGAGGTGCCGAGCCGCTCGTCTGGGCCGAGCGGGCCGCCCGGCAGTGACCAGCGGCCAAGGAACGGCTCGAAGGCGCGCTGCCAGAGCAGGACGCACAGTTGACTGGCACGGACCTGGAAGACCACCCCGAGTACCTGGTGGCGGAAGGTCTCGACGCGGCTGGCAGGGGGGCTGTCCACAGGGGCGGGTGCGGGGTCGCCCGGGCAGGTACGTGTGCCGCTGTCCGGACGGGCGAGTGTGCTGCTGTCCGAGAGTGTGGGGCTGCCCGTCAGGGCGCCGCTGGCCTGATCCATGGGCACGCATGCATGGTATCGTGTGTAAATAGGTTTTAGACTATGAGGCGAAAACTAGGTCCGGGGCGTGTCGCGTCAGGAGCGGGGTGTCCCGGCGAGAAGAGGTGAGCGCCGATGGCGGTCAGTGCGGAACTCATGGAGGGGGCGCCCAACGGCAGTGCCGTGGCCAATGGTGCCGTGGCCAATGAGGCCTGGGCCGCGGAGGTCCGGCGGCTCGCGGCGCAGCGTGACGCGGTGATCCTCGCCCACAACTACCAGGTGCCAGAGGTCCAGGACGTAGCCGACCATGTGGGAGACTCACTCGCGCTGTCGCGGGTGGCGGCGCGCAGCAATGCCTCGACCATCGTGTTCTGCGGCGTCTACTTCATGGCCGAGACAGCCAAGATCCTCTCGCCCGGGCGGACGGTGCTCATCCCCGACCCCCGCGCGGGGTGCTCTCTCGCTGACGGCATCACCGCTGCCGATGTGCGGTCCTGGAAGGCCGAGCACCCGGGAGCGGCGGTCGTCGCCTACGTCAACACCAGCGCGGAGGTCAAGGCCGAGTCCGACGTGTGCTGCACCTCCGCCAATGCCGTGGAGGTCGTCCAGGCCATCCCGCCCGGGCAGGAGGTGCTGTTCCTGCCTGACCAGTTCCTCGGGGCACACGTCCGCCGCGTTACCGGGCGCACCAACATCCATGTCTGGCTGGGCGAGTGCCACGTGCATGCGGGGATCACCCCGTCGGACCTGCGCCGCAAGGCTGAAGCCGACCCGCAGGCGCAACTATTCATCCACCCTGAGTGCGGCTGCTCGACCGCGGCGCTCTGGCAGGCCGGCTCCGGAGAGCTGCCCGCCGGCCGCACGCAGGTGCTCTCCACCGGGGGGATGCTGACCGCCGCTAGGGCCACCACGGCGGCAAAGGTACTGGTGGCCACCGAGACCGGGATGCTGCACCAGTTGCGCCGGGCCAACCCTGCGGTGCAGTGGGAGCCGGTCAACCCCGGCGCGGTGTGCCGTTACATGAAGATGAACACCCCCGCTGCCCTGCTGCGCTGCCTGCGCGACGGCGTCACCGAGGTGCACGTGGACCCAACCGTCGCCGAGCGTGCCCGCCGGGCGGTGTCGGCCATGATCGCGGTGGGCACACCGTCGGTGGCCGGTGAGTGAGCTGCGCGGGCTGCCACTGCCCGGCCCGCAGTGGGAGCGCGCAGCCGATGTCGTGGTGGTGGGTTCGGGTGCCGCCGGGATCAGCGCGGCCCTGGCCGCCTCGGCGCATGGCAGGCGTGTGCTGCTCGTTGTCAAGGGCGGCCTGGCTGGTGGTGCGACCCCGCTGGCGCAGGGGGGCCTGGCCGCTGCACTGGGCCCTGGTGACTCTCCTGCCCTGCACCAGCGCGACACGCTCGTCGCTGGTGCAGGGCTCGGTGACCCGCGGGCCGTGGCCATGCTGGTGTCGCAGGCGCCTGCGGCGGTCAGGCGCCTGCGCGGGCTCGGTGCGAGGCTGGAGTCTGACTCGCTGCACCTCGAGGGCGGTCACAGCAGGCGTCGCATTGTCAGCGCCGGCGGGGACGCCATCGGTGCGGAAGTCCACCGGGTGCTCACAGCCGCCCTGCTGGCCAGCCCCGTCGAGGTGCTGACCGGCGCGGTTGCGCTGGACGCACTGGTGGGGGATGCAGGCGAGGTCCGTGGCCTGCTCGTGGGGCTGGTGTGCAACGACGGGCAGGCTTTGCGGGTGGGCATGGTCACCGCGCGTGGGGTGGTGCTGGCCACTGGCGGCTTCGGCCAGGCCTACGCCACGACCACGAGCCCACGGGGGGGCACCGGTGACGGCCTCGCGCTCGCGGCGCGGGCCGGAGCGAACCTGTGTGACGTGGAGTTCGTGCAGTTCCACCCCACCGTGCTGTGGCGACCGGGGGCGCGTGGCCAGTGTCCCCTGGTCACCGAGGCGCTGCGCGGGGCGGGGGCTGTCCTCGTGGACGTGGCGGGATCCCCGGTCATGGCGGGGCGCCACCCGCTCGGCGACCTGGCACCCCGCGATGTGGTCTCCGCGGCCATGCAGGAACGGATGGAAGCCGGCGACGGACCTGGCGACCACCTGTGGCTGGACGCCACAGGCCTCGGCAGGCAGGTGGAGAGGGGTTTCCCGACCGTGACAGCCCGGTGCCGGGAGGCAGGGATCGACCCGGTCACCGAGCCCATCCCGGTGGCGCCGGGCGCGCACTACACCTGTGGTGGTGTCCGGGCGGACCTGGACGGCCGCACGTCAGTCCCGGGCCTGTACGCGGTGGGGGAGGTGGCCTCGACCGGCGTCCACGGTGCCAACCGGCTGGCCTCCAACTCCGTGACCGAGGCGTTGATCGCCGGTCAGCGCGTCGGTGACCTGCTCGGCCAGGCGCTGGCGCCGGCCAGGCCTGGTCTGCGTGCCGTGGGGCCGGACAGCCACATCACTACGACCGGACTGCGGCCCCCGCCAGTGGGGGATGGCGTGGCCGCGGCGTTCCGTCCCGAGCTGGCGTCAGCGATGTCACGTCACGCCGGGGTACTGCGCGACGGTGCGGGCCTGGCACGCCTGCTCGACCTGCTGGCACGCGCGCCGGCCACGGCTGCCCTGGACCTCGCCAGTGTGGAGGCAACCAACCTCCACACGGTCGCCACCCTGGTCGGGGTGGCCGCGCTGGCCCGCATGGAGAGCCGGGGCTGCCACCGTCGCCGCGACGCCCGCGGCAATGCCGCACATGCTGGCCAGCACACGCTGCTCCGCTGGCACGGTGAGCGGTTGTCGGTGTCTCCCGTGGCCATCCCGGGCAGCGGGCAGGCCCGCGCCGGTGATGGCACTG
The DNA here is from genome assembly GCA_035946955.1 of Streptosporangiaceae bacterium. GTDB lineage: Bacteria > Actinomycetota > Actinomycetes > Streptosporangiales > Streptosporangiaceae > DASYYE01. The sequence continues at coordinate 4,546 of DASYYE010000338.1, forward strand.
GCCAAGCCTGGGCCGCAGCGGGAGCCGGGGCATGACCACGGGGCGGATGACCACGGGGGGCATGACCACGGGGGAGGCGCTGAGCCCCGAGGTCGTGGCCTTGCTGACCGACTCTGGCCTCGACCTGGCAGACACCGCACGGGCGGTGCGGGAGGCCCTCGACGAGGACCTCGCCTGGGGGCCGGACGTCACTACCGCCGCACTGCCCGGCGTGGCCGTCCCCACCCTGGCCGAGGTCGTGGCCCGTCAGCCAGGAGTACTCGCAGGCCTGCCGGTCGCGGTGGCCGTGCTCGCCGCTGCGGGGCTGCCGCATGCCGGGACCGGACTGCTGCGCCGCGACGGCGAGCAGGTCGCCAGCGGCGACGCCGTCCTGCGCATCCAGGGCCCACTGGAGGTGGTCCTGCGTGCCGAGCGGACCGTGCTGAACTTCCTGACCCACCTTTCCGGGGTCGCGACCTCGACCCGGGCCTGGGTGGACGCGGTGGCGGGCACCGGGTGCATCGTGCGGGACACCCGCAAGACCATCCCTGGACTGCGCAGGCTGGAGAAGTACGCCGTCCGTTGCGGTGGCGGCACCAACCACCGGATGGGTCTGGGGGATGCCGCCCTGGTCAAGGACAACCACGTGGCAGCGGCCGGAGGCATCACTGCGGCCGTTGCAGCGGTGCGCGAAGCCTGGCCGGGTGTCCCGCTAGAGGTCGAGTGCGACACCCTCGGCCAGGTCAGTGAGGCGCTCGCCGCCGGAGTCAGCCTGATCCTCCTCGACAACATGGGCCTGGACGACCTGCGGGCGGCCATCGCGCTGGGCAGCCATTACCCCGCAGCGCGTTTCGAGGCCAGTGGGGGCCTGCGGCTGGCTACCGCCCGGGCCGTTGCCGAGACCGGCGTCCACTACATAGCCGTAGGCGCCCTGACCCACTCGAGCCCAGCTCTCGACCTCGCCCTGGACCTCCAGCAGCCGTAACAGCTGCCTGCCAGTGCATCAGTTGGGCTCCCATGGACTGACCAGGCGGACGCCCGTGTCCTGGAAGTCCTTGGTATTGCCGGTAGCCAGTACCGCTTCGTGTGCCCGGCAAATGGCCGCTATCTGCGCGTCGAAGCCCTCGATCGAGCGACCGAGGCTCTCACAGTGAGTAGCGATCTCGGCGTATTCGATAGCGGCCGCAGTGTCGAAAGGCAAGATGAACTCAGCGAAGGTGCTGAAGACCTCGTCAGCTGCTTCCCGAAGCCGGTCCTGACGGCGTCCCATGGGCAGACGTGCCAAACCGTAACGAATTTCTGCAACAGTCACAGCTGTCACGTAGAGGTCGTTGGCTGCCTGCGCTTCGAACCAGGTTTGGACGGCCTGGGAAGGCGATGGCCGCATCAGTTCAGAGACGACGTTTGTGTCAACTACGATCATCGGCGAACTCGGCTGCCCGCGCGGCTTCGTGACGGTCCGGAAGATCAAACTCGACACCGCCCAGTGCGCCAAAACGGTCCCGGATGGCCGTGAACATGTCGCCTGCCGCACCGCGTTCAGTCACTGCATCGGTGAGGATCGCGCGTATCTCTGCCTCCATAGACCGGCCGTGGCGTGCCGCACGGACGCGCAGTTTCTCCTTCACGCGGTCATCGAGGTTTCGGATGCTGAGTGCCGCCATGACTGCACCCCCTGTCGCACTGTCAAGACTGTCGCACTGTCACGACTGCTATCAATGCTAGCAGTTCTCGAGCTTCCACGATCCCTTGGCCTGGCTGGAGGGTTGAGCGCTGGTGCTCAGGTCCGGTTGAGTACTTGTGCTCGTGTCGCCGTGCCGGCGGGGAACGCATGCTGGAGTCATGAGGACCAATCCTGAAGCCACCGCCCGGCGTACCTACCTGGCCTCGGCCATGTGGATGCCAGGAGTACTCGCGCTCATAGCTGCGGGCCTGTTCTGGCTGATCGACGGGGTGATGGTGCTGCTGGGCTGCATGGACACTTGTGACCAGCCTGGCATGCAGTGGCTGAGCACCGGCGCGGACGCGCAGGGCTACCTGGCTCTGGCCGCAGTAGTCGCGCTCGCCATAAGCGCGATAGAACCTCGGTGGCGCCGGGGCGCCGCACGGGCGGCGTGGGCGGTCCTCGCAGCCGAGGCCGGCTGGTTCGTGCTGACCGCCATCCTGGCGGGCTGATGGCTGGTGGGGCGCCGCCGGCTTTGCGCGGCGGCGCCCCGGCCGGGCACTAGAGGTTGAAGGCCGACGTCAAGGTGGGGGCGGTGCTGGCCGCGCCCAGCTTGGGCAGGCCTAGGAGCTGCTCAGCGGTGCCGAGCAGGCCCCAGTGGTTGAACAGGGTCGCGGACTTGGTGCCAGCCACGGTGCTCGGGCTGATGACGAGGGCAGCGACATGGCAGCTTATGTCGGTGGTGTTGGTGGCGCAGTGCTCGCCAGTGGTGTAGCCGCCGCCCTCGCCTTCGTCCCACACGATGAAGAGCGCGGTCGTCCCGCTGGTGTACTCGGGGCTGTTGAGGATCAGCGGCACGTTCTTGGACAGCCAGGTGTCGCCTGTGGGGATCGAGCCCTGGTGCATGTCGTCGACGATGTTGGGCGTGACGAACGAGAAGGCCGGCAGCTTGTTGGCGGCCAGGTCGGTCGCGAACTGGGTGTAGGGCACGTCGTTGGTCGCGCAGCCCTTGAGGGTCGTGTAGTACGGGGGCGGGTTGTGCCGTACCGCGTAGTTGCCGGAGTCGGACTTGAGGCAGTTCGACGGCATCGTCTCGTCGTAGCTCTTCCAGGTCTCACCCTGGCCGAAGATGCTGGGTGCGGAGGTGTTGCAGCCCGGGGCCGGGTTGCAGTCGGAGTCGAACTTCACCAGGGCCTTGTACTTCAGGCCGGAGGTGGCGGCGATGTATTCCGGCAGGCTCGGGTGGGAGATGTTGTGGTAGTTGGTGGCCAGGCCACACTCGCCCGCCAGGCTGTTGATGTAAGGAGCCTGTGAGGTGTTCCCGATGATGGAGCTGTAGGTCTCGTTCTCCATCCAGATCCAGATCACATGGGTGTAGTGAGGTGCGGTGACCGAGGTGCCGCAGGGGCTGGCCTTGGGCGCATTCGTGGTGGCGGACGCGGGGGCGGCGAACGCCGCAAACCCCACTCCGAGGAGCAGCGGCATGGCGGTGGCCATGGCAAGCAGCCTCGAGCGCACAGGAAACCTCCGGGATGATGGGGGCCAAAACCACATCAGTCTCGCGTCCCGGCCTGCCTCTCGGGAATCCTCAGGACACAGTTGTTACCGATCGTTCATAGGCGTGACCTGGCCCGTTTCCGGCTGCAAAGAGCGTGGCCCCGTCAGGCCTGGCGCCCGGCAGGCTGGCCGCCGGGAGGATCCGGTGCTCCGCATCAGCAAGGGCGAGCCGGGCCGCGCCGAGTGCAACCGCCTCGTCGCCCAGGGATGACAAGGCCAGGTGCGGTGGGACCAGGACGAGCGGGCGCACGTTCTCGCGGATGGCATCGAGCAGGGCTTGCCCCGCCTGGGACACTCCGCCCCCGATGACGACGAGGTCCGGGTCGAGCACCGCCAGGATGGGGGCGAGACCGTGGGCGAAGCGGGCCGCTGTGCTGGCCACCACGGCGGCGGCGTGTGTGTCCCCCCGGGCTGCCGCGCTGAGCACGGCCTCGGCACTGGTGTGGCCGGGGGTGGCACGGGCGATCGCGTCGGCTCCGACCAGGCGTTCGAACGGCCCCAGCCCGTCACTGTCCGGCTGCGCCGTGGTTCCTGGGTCCAGTGCTAGGAACCCGATCTCGCCGGCCGCGTTCGAGGCGCCACGGTGCAGCTCCCCACCGATGACGATGCCGGCGCCAATGCGTTCGCCCCACAAGACGAACACGAGCGTGTCTGCGCTGCGGGCCGTGCCGTACCAGAGTTCGGCGAGGGCGGCGAGGTTGACGTCGTTTTCCACCTTGACCGGGCAGTGCAGCGAGCGGCGCAGTTCGTGGGCGAGGTTGATGGACCATCCGGGCATGCCATAGGCGAGAGTGACCGTCCCCCGCGCGGCGTCCACGATGCCGGGTGTCCCGGCTGCCACGCTCGCCACCTTGTCGCGCGGCACCCCGGCCACCGCGAGCGCCGCGCGGATCGCGGCCCGCACCGTGACCAGCAGGTCATGGGCGCTGCGGGCCGATGACGTTGGCTGACGGTGCCTCGCTACCACGGTGCCGGCCAGATCGGTCAGGATCACATGCACGGTGCGACGGCCGATATCGATACCTGCCACGTAGGCAGCCTCGTTCCGGAACCGGACCAGCCGTGGCGGCCGACCCGATCGGGCCGGCCTGGACGGCTCTTCCTCGGCGTAGGCGATCAGCCCGGCGTCGTGCAGCTGTTCCACCACCTGGCCCACGGTCGGCCGGGAAAGGCCGGAACGTTTCACCAGGTCGGCTAGGCGAAGGGGACCAGCCCCGCGCAGGATGCCGAGCACCAGAGCGCAATTGACTTGACGGACCAGCGGGGGGGTGCCACCTCCCGAGGCCATGCGCACCCCCTTGACGTAGGCCAGCCGCGCGGTCAATCCTAACCAAAGCGACTTTATAAATGGTCCTTAAAAACCTGGGTGCGTTCAGCTGTCCGGCCGCGTAACACCTGCTGGTGTGAAGGCGCTGCTTGTCAGGGAACGTACCCGAGCACGAGGGAGCGGCATGGTGACGACAACGTTGTCACCATCTCGCTAGGTAGCGACTCAACCGCTGAGGAGAGACCCCTTGAAGTTAACGAGTCCACGGGCACTGGCTGCGGCGGGTGTGACCGCCACAGCCCTGCTCGCAGCATGTGGCAGCAGCAACACGAACACAGCAGCGGCGGCGGGACCATCAGCGTGGTGATGGCCTCCTACAGCCCCAAGACCCAGCCGTATTGGACCACCCTGGTCAGTGGGTTCGAGAAGAAGCCGAAGATCCACGCGAACCTGCGGGTGATCGACTGGAACACGCTGTTGCGGCAGGTCTCCACCATGATCCAGACCGGTTCGTACCCGGACATGCCCAACTTCAACGCCTCCAAGACCTTCGCGAGTTCCGGCTGTCCCATGCCGAGCGCGGCCCGCCTGAGTCGCAGCTGGCAGCGGCCGTGCCACAGAGGAGAGATCGAATGAAATCACGGCTATTCGCCGCCACCGTCGCAGCCGGCGCCGCCGCGCTGCTCGCCATCTCAGCATGCGGCTCGAGTGGCGGTAACGGCGGGTCATCGAGTGGCAACGTCACGTTGCACTTCTTCGGTGCCGACTACGGTGCGGGCACCAGCACCGAGGGATCGACCCAGTTCTGGGACGGCGTCGCGTCGGCCTTCCACAAGAAGTACCCGAAAGTCACGGTCGACGTCTCGACCGTCAACTGGAACAGCTATCCCGACAAGGTCAAGACGCTGATCCAGAACAAGCAGTACCCCGACATCCTCGAGGGCTCAGCCGCACCGCCGTACGCTCAGGAAGGCCTGATCTACCCGACCTCCCAGATACTGTCGCAGAGCGTGATCAGCAACCTGGTCCAGAAGTTCCTCAAGGACACGGACTATCAGGGGCAGCCGTACGGCGTTCCGTGGACGACGAGCACTAGGGCCATGTGCTACAACAAGTCGATGTTCTCCCAGGCTGGGATCACATCACCGCCCACGACCTGGGCCCAGCTGAAGTCCGACGCGGCCGCCATCAAGGCAAAGACCGGCAAGATCGGCTTTGGTTTGCCCCTGGGACCGGAGGAGGCCCAAGGCGAGTCGCTGCTGTGGTTCCTCGGCAACGGCGGCGGGTACGTGAACACGTCCGGGAGCTACACGATCAACAGTGCGCAGAACATCGCGACTATGACCTGGCTGAAGTCGTTCGCAGCCAGTGGTGACACTGAGCCGGGGGCCGGCACCGCCAACCGCACTGACTTGTGGAACGAGTTCGCCGCGGGCCAGATCGCGATGCTGAACTGCTCACCTGCCATCATGCCGATCGTGGCGGCAAAGGGCATGTCGACCTCCAATGTCGGCGTCGCGACCATCCCCGGCATGAACGGGCCGCTCACCAGCACCCTCGGCGTGCATGACGACATCGTCGCCTTCAAGTCCGGCGGGCACGCCGCGCAGATCAAGGAGTTCCTGGACTTCGCGTACCAGGACCAGTGGCAGATGCAGTTCAACAAGATCTACGACCTGCTGCCCGCGACCGCGTCCGCTGACCAGGCATTCGGCCAGCAGAACCCGCTCTTCACGTCTTATATGACCAATATCGCCAGTTCAGTGAACTATCCGTCCAACCCCAACTGGACCACGGTCGAGAACCAGATCAAGCAGACGATGGGCCAGGCCGTCACCGGTAACCCGGCCTCGGTCCTGAACACGATCCAGCAGACGGCGTCAACCAGCAGCTGAGGGTAAGCCGAGGCGGCTCCCTGGTGTGCTCCACCGCACCCCGGGGCCGCCTCGGCTTGCTCACGCGCGTGAGGAGGCTCACCATGCCCGACATCGTCACCGCCAAGCCCGTGGCTGCCCGGCGAACCCAGCCACAGCGGCCGCTGGGCCGGCGGGCGAGGTCGCGGCGCGTACTGGCTCGTCTCGAGCCGCTCGCCTGGATCGGCCCGGCCATCATCCTCATCGGCGTGGTGGTCATCTGGCCCGTGGTCGTGATGATCCAGACCTCATTGCAGAACATCACCGCGGACGGAATCACGCTCGGCTCGGCGGGATTCAGCAACTACACCAACGTGCTGCAGAACCTGAACCTCCCGGGCATCCTCGTACGAACCGTGGTCTGGGTCGCGGCGGTGGTCGGCATCACCATGGTCCTGTCTCTTGGCATGGCCCAGCTGTTCAATCAGCGTTTTCCTGGGCGACGTGTCGCCAGGTGGGCCATTATCGCGCCATGGGCCGCCTCGGTAATGATGACGTCACTCATCTTCCGGTGGATGCTGGACCCGAACAACGGAGTAATCAATGTCTTCCTGCACGACATCGGAGTCGTGCACCAATTCAATAGCAACCAAGCGGCCTGGCTCGCCAGCCCGGACAGCGCGCTGGCCTGGATGATCGCCGTCGCAGTGTTTGTCTCAGTCCCATTCACCACATATGTCCTGCTGGCTGGCCTGCAGACCATACCCGGGGAACTCTACGAGGCCAGCCGGGTAGACGGCGCTTCCAGGTGGGGCATCTACCGCCTAATCACGCTCCCCCTGCTGCGGCCAGCATTCCTTATCGGCCTGGTGATCAACCTGATGAACGTGTTCAACTCGTTCCCGATCATCTGGGAGATGACACAAGGAGGGCCGGGCTACGAGACGAGCACCAGCACGATCTTCATGTACGACCTGAAACAGACGTTCGTTGGGCAGTCCGCCGCGATGTCCATGATCAATTTCTTGATTGTCATCGTGATCGTGCTGGCATTCATCCGGCTGAACCGGCGCAACCTGCAGGAGGCCCGCTGACATGGCCGTCCGTACGCAATCAGCACCGCGCTCCGCCGCCGCCGCCCTGACGCGGGGCGGTCCGCGTCGTCCGCCCTCTCTGAAGACCGCCATCATCGCGGCCGTCGCGTACGTCATCGCCATCATCTTCATCCTGCCGTATGTCGAGATGGTGATCACGGCACTGCGGCCACAGAAAGAGCTGCTCGCCCGCGACTACCTCCCACGCCATCTGAACTGGTCTACTTTCACCAGCATGTGGAGTCCCAGCCTGGGCATCAGGTCCAGCGTGCTGACCAGCCTGGAAATCGCTGGCGGCGCCACGCTCGTCGTCTTGGTCGTCGCACTGCCCGCCGCCTACTACACGGCCCGGCGCAGATTCCGCGGCCGGTGGGCGTTCCTGCTCCTGGTGCTTGCCACTCAGATTCTGCAGCCGACGGCACTGATTATTGGGATCTACAAGGAGTTCCTGAACTTCAACCTTCAGAACCTCAGCCCGGTATGGTCCCTGATCCTGGTGAATGCCGCCTTCAACATGGCCTTCTCGATATGGATACTCAACGCCTACATAGGATCCATCCCGGCGGAACTGGAAGAAGCCGCCATGGTCGATGGGCGCAGCCGCCTCGGTGCCATGTTCAAGGTCACGGTCCCGCTTGCTATGCCAGGCATCGTGACCGCCCTCATCTTCACATTCATCGCGGCGTGGAATGAATTCATCACAGCACTCACCCTCACTACCAGCCCCGGCCAGTACCCACTTACGGTTCGCCTCGACGCTTTCCGTGGCGCGTACGAAGTGGACTGGCAGCACCTGTTCGGCGCATCCGTGGTCGCCACCGTGCCGGTCCTCATTCTCTTTGCCCTCATAGAACGCCGTGTCGTCGGCGGCCTCACGGCCGGCTCAATCAAGTAGCAAAGGCCCGTGGGCCTGGCCGGGCGGGCGGCCAGGCCCACGGGCCTGACGTTGGCTAGGACGTGTGCTTGCTGGATGGGGGATAGGCGAACTGCTCGAGGATGCGGCTGAACGCCCATCGCTTCTGGACCACGCCGGAGCAGGTGTTGCTGTCGGTGGCGCCGGGGCAGCCGCCGTTGTCGCGCTGGATGGCCCAGATCGACAGGGCCTTCATGTCGTTGGACTGGGCGAACTTCAGCAGCGTCCGGAAGTCCTGGAGGGATGTGACCTCCTGCTGGGCGGGGTGGTCGTCGATGCCGGGCAGCAGGGTCATGGCCTCCAGTTGCCAGAGCTGGCTGGGGCCGTCCTTGGGCAGCAGCGTCGCCAGCTGGTTGTGCAGGTTGATCGCGGCTGCCTCCCCGTAGGCGGTCATGTCAACGATGCCTTCGTGGGGCAGGTAGTAGTCGAAGATCATGATGTTGACAGCGGTGATGTTGACCCCGTCCTTGACCGCGTCGGCCAGCACAGGAACCTCGTTCGTGTCGAGCCCGTACGGCTCGACCGGCAGGGTGAATGTGACCTGCAGGTTGATGCCCTGGCTGGCAGCCCACTTCTGGGCCATGGCGATGGCCGCATCGCGGCGGGCTATGCCAGCGGAGTTGTTCAGTGAGTTCGCCTCGACGTCCATGTCCAGGCGGGTCACATGGTAGGTGGTTACGACCTGCTCATAAGCCTGCGCGATCTTGGCCACGCTGGTGCAGGAGTCAGCGATCTCGGTGCCGCCCTGGTCCGCGCTGTACCCACCAAAGGAGGGGATCACGTCCCCGCCCATGGCCCGCAGCTTGGCAATGTCAGGCAGGTACTTGCCAGCGCTGATCGGCGCCTTGGCGCTGCCGTCCCACGTGGGTGTGCACGACCCCTTCTTCGGCGTCTGGATGAACGCCAAGGTGAAGTACCTTGCCCCTGAGCTCTGCGCCAGCGGGGAGATCATGCCTGGCAGGTAGGTCTCGAAGTACGGTGCGTATATGTGCCTGGGCAGTGCCCGGTACCCAGCCGCTCCCTCCGATGCAGCGGCCCACGCCGGGGCCACGGCGGCAGCAGCCACCAGGGTTCCGGCCAGCGACGCGGCAAGGGCCAGACGATGAACCGGTCTCACATTCCCTCCAAATGAACTTCGGTATGACACAGGCGTGGTCATCCTGGTGTAGGACGGGGATGGTTTGCCTGGTCTTGGACCAATATTGCCTGATAGGGGGCGGCCGGCGTTGGTAAACAGTCTTAACTGAAACTGTGGTGGCGGAGGTGGCGTGGACTGGGCTGCTACGCAACGCATGCAACCCGTCACCGGAGCCCGCAAAGCGGCAGCTTTGAATTTCGCTGACCGAGCGCCACGCGTGATGGTGGCGTGGACGGCGCGGCTTTACCCGCCACAGTGGGCGTGGGTGAGGGCGCTTCCATGATCACCAGGGAACTGCGGCCCGTCTCACGAAGCACAGGCCGGCGTGGTTGGCAGGGCCACGGGCAAAAAGGGGCGTCCACTAACAAAAGCCACAATCCAGCCAGCGGGCCGTGGCCCGCAGTGGCAGCACGTGGGCATGGATGGTGGGTTTTCAAGAATCTATTCTCGAAAACCCACCATCCATAGACCGCGCAGGCGTCTTCCATGATCACCGCCGATGGATGCGTAGCCGTGCAGCGGGAGAATGCGAGCGGACAGGCGAAAGACTGCCCCGCCGCGGCGCATCGATCAAGAGAGCTGGCCCGTTGCAGGGGCAAGGTGACGCATCCGTTGTCACTCTTGGCACTTCCGCCCCAGGAGGCTACTGATGCGTGCAATGGCGGTGAGCTATTGGTTGACCTGGCGCTTTGACGGTAATAGCATCGTGATTAAACTATTAGGAAAGTTTCTTAATAGTTTAGGTCACCTTCCTGTTCGAGGAGGCCGCGTGAGCCAAACCCCTCTCCGCCTAACGCGCCTCGTGGCCGTGGTCCCGCCACGGTTCCAGCCGGTGGCCGCCGCGGTCGCTGCCGTCCTTGTGGCGGCTGGTGGCCTGGTGGGCGCCGTCGCTGCCATGGCCCAGGCGGCACCGCTGTCCGGTGCCGCGGGCCTGTCGGCTAATTGGTACGAGTCCGCGCCGTATTACTACGCGCAGGACTCGCAAGGGCCCAATGTTTCGCAGGTGATGTCCGCGACCGGGCAGAAGGCGTTCGACATGGCCTTCATCCTGTCCGGTGGGGGTTGCTCGCCATCCTGGGAGGGCAACGACCCTGTGTCATCGGACACCCAGGTCGGTTCACTGATCAACCAGGTCCGTGCCAATGGTGGTGACGTGATCGTCTCGATGGGCGGTTACAACGGCACCAAGCTCGGGCAGGTCTGCGGCTCGGCCTCGGCCACTGCGGCTGCCTACCAGCAGGTGATCAGCAAGTACAACCTGCACGCCTTCGACTTCGACCTGGAAGAGCCCGAGATCGAGAACTCGAACGCGATCGCCAACGAGCTCGGCGCGGCCCAGATCCTCCAGCGGAACAACCCCGGGCTGTTCGAATCGGTCACCATGCCGAGCACGACCTCAGGCGCGAACTACTTTGGCCAGTTGCTCCTCGACGAGGCCAAGAGCCTCGGATACACGCCGCAGGACTACTCCATCATGCCCTTCGATGGCGGCTTCAACGGAGCCTCCTCGCAGATCACCGCCTTGCAGGGCTTCCACACCCAGCTCATGAACACCTTCGGCTGGAGCAGTTCGACGGCGTATGCGCACGAAGGGTTCTCCGGCATGAACGGGCGCACCGACTCAGCCGAGTTCTTCTACCAGAGCGACTTCCAATCGGTACTGACGTTCGCTGAGAACAACCGCATGAGCCGGTTCACGTTCTGGTCGGTCAACCGCGACCGTCAGTGCAACCCGCCGGACAACAACGGCAACCTCTCCAGCGAGTGCAGCAGTGTCTCCCAGGCTTCCTGGGCGTTCACCGCCTACACGGTAGCCTTCGCCAACAGCGGCCCGGTGGTCCCGCCCTCGCCTAGTCCGAGTCCCACCGGCAGTCCCACTCCGAGCCCGACCGGCACTGGTGGCGGCGGTGGCTGTCCCGCTGCCTGGGTCAGCAACACCGCGTACGTCAGCGGGAATGTCGTGTCCTACCAGGGACACAAGTGGACAGCCAACCAGTGGAACTACGACGAGGTGCCCGGAGGGTCCGCGGGCGCCTGGAATGACAACGGTCCTTGCTGAAGAATCCGCGCCGGGCGGCTCAGTCATCCCCTCCTAGGGCCGCCTGGCGCGGATAACCCAAAAGCCCTGGCACGCAGTGCTTGAGTTCTAGCGGTCAAGGGCCTTTGGCTGGCCAGACCTGAGGCCTACACCCGGACCGGTGTTAGGCCTACGCGAGGACCGGCGTCGCTCCCACCGGATTCCGGTGGGGGCTGGCGGCGTTGCCTGGGCTTGCTGCGGCCCCGCGGGCCTTTTCCACGCTCACGACCACCACGGGGCACGGAGCATGGCGCAGGCAGACCTGTGCCACTGGCCCCAGCGTGTCGGGCGCCGGGTCCGAGGGGCTTCCGAGGACCAGCAGGTCGGCTCGTGCGGCCCGGTCGAGCAGGATGCGGGCTGGCAAGCCGTCCGCTACCTCCACGACCATGTTCACCTCCGGGTGTGCGCCGAGTGCGGCCTCCGCCAACTCCTCCAGCCGTGCCCCGGCTGACTGGCGGGCCCCTGCCCGCCTACGGCGGAACGTTGCCGAGGCATAGGGTGCCCAGTGCCTGGCCTCGTCCTCCCACACATGGACCACGTGCAGGGCGCTACTGCGCAGTCCCGCTTCCCGGCCCGCCCATTGGAGCGCGGCAAGCGAGGCGGCTGAGCCATCAACCCCCACCACGATGTGCCCGTCTGTCGGCTGAGGTCCCATTAGCGGCCCCTCTTCCAGAGCGCCCACACCAGTCCGGACCACGGAGCCACGTGCCTATAACGCCACAAAACCCACCAGTCCGAAAAGGTCGCCACCGTCAGCCCACGACCGCACTCGGGACGTCCCTCCCGGGCGCCGGTTTACCAGGCGGACGCGTCCATTCTGGGACGCCACAGCCTGGCGCGCTAGACCCCCAAGGGGTGAACTTTCACGCCCACTACGGTGACAAACTCGGTGCGCTGGCAGATCAACCAGAAGGCGGCGCGTAGGCGGCACAGAGCTGCTGCTGGGCTGCCAGGCCGACGCCGAGGTGGTCCAGGCCGAGCAGGGCGGCGCCGGCGATCGGCGGGACACCGACGACATGGGCCACCGCGTCGGGGGCACCGGCCGCCAGACCTGCCGTGATCCCGGCCTCCAGCAGGGGGTCGCGGGCGGTCAGCAGGCCGCCACCAAGGATCACCGGGGTGGCCAGGTCGGCGATGCCGAGTCTGCGCATGGCAGCCAGTGCCATGGCGACCACCTCCTCGGCCTGCCGCTGCACGATCCTGGCGGCCACCTGGTCCCCTTCAGCGGCCAGGCTCATGACTACCGGGGCCAGGTCAAGGAGGCTGTCTTCGCTGATCCTGTGCTGGTGCAAGGCCACGGCCACGTCGTAGACGGTGGGCAGGCCGAAGTGGGCCGCTACGGCCTCCCGCAGGGCAGTGCGGGGGCCCCGGCCGTCCTCGTCGCGGATCGCCCACCACTGAGCTGCCCTGCCGATGCCGCTGCCGCCACCCCAGTCGCCGCTGATGTAGCCGATCGCGAGGAACCGGGTGGTCCGGCCGTCCGGGGCGACACCCACGCAGTTGATGCCCGCGCCGCAGGTCACGGCGACTCCCCAGTAGGGCTCGCCCGCGCCTGGCGGTGTGGCACCGCCAGGCGCGTACCCGGCCCGGAGCACGGCGAAGGTGTCATTGACAACCGCCAGGCTGTTGCTCCACGCGTGCTTCTCGACGGCCGCGACGAACTCTTCCTCTTCCTCAGGCAGGTCCACGTTGGCCACACAGGCGCAGATGTGCTCGGCAACGGGGGAACCGCTGAGCCCAGCCTGCCGCTGGGCCTGGCTAACCAGGTCAGCCAGTAGCTCCATCTTGTCGGCCAGGGCCGTGTCCCCGGGCATTCCGGCGCCGCGGACGGACGCCAGCAGGCGCCCGTCGCGCGCCACCAGGGCCAGGTCGGTCTTGCTGTTGCCAGCGTCAACAGCAATGACCGCCGCTGGATCGGTGCTCACTGGCCGTCCGCTCCCGAAGCCCACGGGAGGAACTGCGCGTTCTCGGCGATCAGCCGGTCAGCGACTTTGTGGGCCAGGTCGAACTGGCCCACCAGCGGGTGGGCGAGCAGCGCCTTGACGACCCGGTGCCTGCCGCCCCGGAGGGCGGCCTCGACCGCGAGCTCTTCATAGGCACTGACATGGGAGATGAGGCCCCGGAACAGCGGGTCCACCGGGGCGACGTTCACCGGCCGGGCACCACCCGCGCCGACGACCGCGGGCACTTCGATGACCGCGGCGTAGGGCAGGAAGGGGAAGGTGCCCTCGTTCCGGACGTTCACCACCTGGGTGTCACGCCGGTCGCCGACGAGGGAGGCGAGCAGGTCGACGGCGGCTTCGGAGTAGAAGGCGCCACCTCGCTGGCTGAGCAGTTCGGGCTTGTGGTCGAGTGCCGGGTCCTTGTACATCTCCAGCAGGTCGTGCTCGATGTGCATGACCTCTTCCGCGCGCGTCGGCTCGTGCTTCTCCTCCTCGACCACCTGGTCGTGGGCGTAGAAGTAGCGCAGGTAGTACGAGGGGACCGCGCCGATCTCGCGCATGACTGCCGCGGGCAGGCCGGTGTGCTCGGCGATCTCCTCCTCGTGGGCGGCGATCAGGTCGGGGAGCCGGTCCACGCCGTCCACCATGGCAGCCCGTTCCCAGGTCAGGTGGTTGAGACCGACGTGGTCCAACTGCACCCGCTCTGGTTCCACGCCCAGGAACGAGGCGAACAGCCGCTGGTAGCCGATCGCGACATTGCACAGGCCGATGGCGCGGTGCCCCGCGTCCAGCAGGGCACGGGTGACGATGCCGACCGGGTTGGTGAAGTCGATGATCCACGCCGAGGGCAGGGCCCGCTGGCGCGCGGTCTCCGCGATGTCCAGGACGACCGGCACGGTGCGCAGGGCCTTGGCGAACCCGCCTGCCCCGGTAGTCTCCTGCCCGACACAGCAGTACTCCAGCGGCCATGTCTCGTCCCGCTGCCTGGCGGCCTGCCCGCCGATCCGGAGCTGAAGCAGTACCCCGCCGGCCCCGTCCAGGGCATCGTCACGCGAGGTGGTCCAGCGGAGGCTGGCCGGGTGCCCGTACGCCTTCATGATCCTGGCGGAGACCGGGCCGACCACCTCCAGCCGGGAGGAGTCGGGGTCCATCAGGACCAGTTCGGTGATCTTGACGTCGTTGGCGAGCCTGGCCAGCCCGTCCACCAGTTCCGGCGTGTAGGTCGACCCGCCGCCGATGACCGCGAGCTTCATGACGCGGCTCCGTTCCGGCCGGGCCTACTGCAGGTAGGCCAGATGGCGGCCGTGCCGTTCGCGGTACTCATTCAGCATCTCCCTTGCGACAGTGACTCCAGGCACGAGCGGGTGCAGCGCAAGAGCATGGGCTGCCAAGCTCGCGTCGCCGCTCACCGCGGCACTGACAACTTCGCGTTCGTAAGCTTTTATGCAGGTTATGAGGCCCCGGGCGGACTGGGGGAGGGGGGCTGTGGCCAGTGGGGCCACGCCGCCGCCATGCACCAGCGCTGGCACCTCGACGGTGTCGTCCGGGTCGAGAAACCCGAGGGCGCTGCCATTGCGGGTGTTGATGACCACCTGGCCAGGATGCCGCCCGGTCAGCCCGTCGATCACTGCCAGTGCGACCCCTTCGTAGCCGATGGGCCGATGGTCCTCGGCGTCGTCGGCACTGGGCTGGGAGACCAGGGGCTCTGCACCTGTGTCGGTCCGCATGTAGGTGGCACTGCGCATGCCCATGATGTCCGAGTAGGCCAGCCACGCATCGTACGGACTGCCGTCACTCAGCGCCTTCGCCACGGCGGTCAGCAGCTTCTCGTTGAAGAGCGCCACATCCTGGCCCCGGCTCGTCCCCGCGCGCGCGACGGCATCGACGTAGCGCTGCGGGTCGTCGTAGTAGTAGACGTACTCGGTGGGGATGGCGCCGGTCCGGCGGACGCTGACCGGGTCGAAGCCGCCGAATGTGTGGTCGGTGCGTGCCAGCTCCTCGTAACGGTCCAGGAGCTGCCCAACCTGCTCCTCGCCCTCGATGGTGAGAGAGGTGACCCAGCCGCAGTGGTTCAGGCCGCTGTAGGAATAGCCGATACCTGCCTGCTGCGCACCGAGGAAGGCGGCCAGGCTCGCCACTGTCTGGGCTGGCGTGTCGCAGACCCCCACCACCGCGACATTGCTGTGGAGAGAGACCGCCTGGGTGATCAACCCCGCGGGGTTGGTGAAGTTGATGAGGACAGCCCGGGGGGCACACCGTGCGATGACCTTGCAGTAGGACAGGAGCACTGGGATGGTCCGCAGTGCCATGGCGCAGCCGCCGGAGCCGGTGGTCTCCTGGCCGACCAGGCCACGCCGCAGCGCCACCTCTTCGTCGATCACCCTGGCCTGGTCGCCACCGACACGGATGGCGGAGAACACGAAGTCGGCCGCGTCGAGCGCGGCTTCCAGGTCGTCCGTGACGGTGACAGCCTCGGGACGGCCCAGGCACTGCGCGACCCAGGCGGAAAGCTGCCCCATTGTCTCGCGCCGGACCTGGTTGGGCTCGAACAGGGCGATCTCATCAAAGGCCCCCGCGATGGGGCCACCGAGTACACCACGGATGAAGGCGGGGATTCGTACCCCGCCTCCACCCAGGATGGCCAGTTTCATCGTGGTGCCGCCAACTCCCGGGCCTGACCACTGACCTGGCGGAAGACGGTCACGTCCACGGTGGGGGCCCCTGCGACGGGCACCTCACTGGAAAGCTCCCGTGGCGGCACCCGCCTGCGCGACGTGGCAGGCGACACTGTGGTCGGGCTTGAGCTCCCGTAGTGGCGGAGTGACCGTGTGGCACTCCTGGATCGCCAGTGGACAGCGCCAGCGGAACCGGCACCCCGGCGTGGGGTCGACCACCTTGGGGGGCTCGCCCCGCTCCGACGCCGCACTGACGTTCAGCGGTGCCCGTGGGTCGGGGGCCGCGGCCAGCAGCAGTTCGGTGTAGGGGTGCCTGGGGCTGCTGAGCACCTCGTCGGCCGGGCCTGTCTCCACGATGTGCCCGGCATACATGATGATGATCCGGTCGGACACATAGCGGGCGCTGGCCAGGTCGTGGGTGATGTAGAGGATCGACACGCCCTCGCTGTCCCGCAGTTTGGCCATGACGTTGAGCAGCCCGATGCGGATGGACACGTCCAGCATGGAGACCGGCTCGTCAGCCAGGATCAGCTTGGGCCGCATCGCCAGGGCCTGGGCGAAGCCCACCCGTTGCCGCTGGCCGCCGCTGAGCTCGTGCGGGAAGCGCTGCAGCACCTCGGAGCCAGGGTTGAGGCCCGTGATGTCGAAGACGCGGGCCGCCTCGGCGAAACGCTGGTCCTTGGACAGGTCGGGCCGGTGCAGTGTCAGCGCGCGCATGATCCCGTGGGAGACCCGGAAGATGGGGTTGATCGAGGAGAACGGGTCCTGGAAGACCATGGGGACCAGCCCAGTGTAGGTGAGCATGTCCCGCCTGGACCGGAACGAGGACACGGGCCTGCCCTGGAAGTAGATCTCCCCGCTGGTCGGCTTGTAGATCTTGGCGAGGACCCGGGCCACCGTGCTCTTGCCACTGCCGCTTTCCCCGCACACCGCGACGATCTGGCGCTCGCCGATGGCGAAGCTCGCGTCGTCGACCGCGTGCAGTGTGGCTCGTGACAGGGCATTGCCGATCTTGAAGTGCCGGCTCATGCGGTCCACCCGCATCAGCGGCTCGGAGCCCGGCTCGGCCTGGGGTGTCCCAGGCCGTGTGGTCAGTTCAGTCACCGCGGACCTCCCGCGTCCTCGTACAGGAAGCACCGGACATACGTGCCTTCAAGCCGGTACAGGGGGGGTGGGTCGGTCTCGCAGCGAGGCATGACCTTTGGACAGCGTGGAGCGAACCGGCAACCCACCGGGGGCCTGGCCAGGTCCGGCGGGTTGCCGGGGATGCCGGTCAGCGGAACCTTCGGTCCTCTGATCGAGGGGAAGGCGTCCATCAATCCGACCGTATAGGGGTGGTGAGGGTGGTCGAAAAGCTGTCTGGTGGGGCCGAGTTCGGAGATCTGGCCCGCGTACATGACCATCAGCCGGTCGGAGAAGTGGCTCACCAGCGACATGTCGTGGGTCACGAAGATGACCGCGAAGCCGAGGTCCCGCTGCAGTTCCTTGATCTGGGCCATGAGCGAGCGCTGCGCCACCACGTCGAGCGCGGAGGTGGGCTCGTCCATGATCACCAGGTCGGGGGTGAACAGCATGGCCATCGCGATCATCGAGCGCTGCCGCATCCCGCCGGAGAGCTGGAAAGGGTAGCTCTTCAGGTGCACCGGGTCGATGCCCACCATCTTGAGGACTTCGACCGAGCGCTTTTCGATCTCCTCGTTCGAGGTCACGCCATGCGCCCGCATCGCGTCCTTGAACTGGGCACCGATGGACTTGACGGGGTTGAGGGCGTTCATCGCGCTCTGCATGACCACCGACATGTCTTTCCAGCGGATCGCGGACAGGTCGCGCTCGGTGAGCCCGACCAGGTTGCGTCCGTGGAACGTCACCCGGCCGTCGGTGATCTCCGCCGGGGGGTTCAGCAGCCGGGCGATGGCGAACAGCAGCGTGGACTTACCGCAGCCCGACTCCCCGACGATCGCCAGGAACTCGCCGCGGCCGACGTCGAAGCTGACGTTCTTCACCGCGGTGATCAGGGCGCGCTCCAGCGCGTATTCCACTGACAGGTCGCGGACCTGCAGGATCGGGCCGCCGCCCGGCTCCAGATCTTTCATGTCGCGAGGGTCGTCAGCTATTACGTGTGCCATGACGGGCACGCCTCCTCTGCAGGGCCTTGGTGCGCATGGGCCGGAGCGCGGGGTTGCTGACCTCGTCGAAGGCGTAGTTCAGCAACGCGAACGCGGCGCCGAGCAGTGCGATGCAGGCGCCGGGGGCGATCGCCCACAGGTACTGCCCGTTCTGCAGGGCCTGGTCGTTCTGCGCGTGGTACAGCGTGGTGCCCCAGCTGATCAGGTTGGGGTCGCCGAGCCCAAGGAACTGCAGGCCGGATGCGGCCAGCACGGCGTACAGGGCGTTGCCCAGGAAGCAGGCGAGCAGCAGCGAGGTCATGGTTGGGATGATCTCCACCATGATGATGTAGAACGTGCGCTCGCCCCGGACCCTGGCAGCCATCAGGAAGTCCCGGCCGCGCAGGGACTGTGCCTGGGACCGCAACTGGCGTGCGGTGTACGACCACCCGGTGCCAGTCAGGATCGCGATCATGACGAGGTTGCCGGCGTTGTGCAGGTAGGCGGCGATCGCGATCAGCAGCGGGAACAGCGGGATGACCAGCAATATGTCGGTGATCAGGTTGAGCACGCTGTCGGTTGCGCCGCCGATGTAGGCGGCGGCCACGCCGATGACCGCCGCGATGACGGTCGTGAGCAGCCCGACCGATATGGCGAGGATCAGCACGGCCCGCGTACCGTAGATCACCTGGGCGTACACGTCCTGGCCGATCGAGGTGGTGCCGAACCAGTGGGAGGCCGAGGGGCCGAGGTTCTGGCCGTAGATGATGGCGTTTGGGTTGTCGGGGGCCAGGAGCTGGGGGAACAGCGAGACGAAGGCGAACAGGCCCAGCAGGATGACCCCGGCGGTCGCCTTGCGGTTGGAGCGGATCGCCTGGGCCAGTCGGCCACCGGCCCTGCCGCGGGCTCCGGCGACAGGCTCAGGCAGGCCGGCCGGCTGGCCAGCCGACACGGTGACGGGCATTGCCATGGCTTAACCTGCCGTCCTTGTGCGGGGGTCCAGGATCGCCGTTGCGATGTCAGAGAGCACGATCGCGACCAGCACTGCCAGCGTGATCAGCAGGAACAGTCCCTGCATCAGCGGGTAGTCGAGGTTGGCCACGGCCTCGTAGAGCATGAAGCCGACCCCGGGGTAGTTGAAGACGTACTCCACGAGGATGGCGCCGCTGACCACGAAGCCCAGCGACATGGCGAAGCCGGTCAGGTTAGGCAGGATCGCGTTGCGCGCCGCGTAGTCGACCATGATGCGCCTGCTCGACAGGCCCTTGGCCCTGGCCATCCGCACGTAGTCCTCGGTCAGCGTGCCCACCATGGTGTTGCGCATGGTGAGCACCCACCCGCCGATGCTGGTGATCAGCAGCGCGGCCGCAGGCATCAGCGAGTACTCGAGCACGTTGCCTATGTAGGGCAGGTTGAAGCCGGGTGTCGCGCCCAGCGGGTACCCGCCCGAGCTGGGCATGACCCCGAGGACTGAGCTGAAGATCAGGATCAGCATGAGGCCAACCCAGAAGTACGGGATCGCGGTGGTGAAGACCAGCAGTGGCGGGAGCACGCTGTCCAGCCGGCTGCCCCTGCGCCACGCGGAGATCGCCCCGACGGCCGAGCCCAGGACGAAGGCGACGACCGTGGTGATGCCGACCAGGCCCAGCGTCCACCAGATCGCGCTGCCGATCATGTCCTTCACGGGCGCGTTGTACTCCAGGGACTGGCCGAGGTTGAGGACGGCTGTGTTCTTCAGGTAGTCCCAGTACTGCACCCACAGGCTCTGGTGGGTGTTCAGCCCCAGGGCCACCGAAATGGCTTTGACGGCGGTGGGCGGCACGCCGTGCAGCTTGCTCGCAATGATCGCGGCGGGGTTGCCCGGCATGATCCTCGGCAAGATGAAGTTGAGCGTGACCGCAGCCCACAGCGTCACGATAAAGAAGCCCACCCGGCGCAGCAGGAACCTCATTGCGCCCCCCCGGCTTTCGTCCCCGTCTCAATAGCGTGCGGCACTGTCGGCCTCACCCCTGCCTGGTACTTGTGTCGCTTTCATGGTCTGGCTGCGTCAAGGTTTTGCCAGGGCCCGCGGCTGGGGCGGCGGGCCCTGGCCCTGTGGTGCTAGCCCCTCGCGGTGCTAACCCCTCGTCGTGCTGGGCACTGTGGTGGCAGCGGCGAACGGCGCTTGCCGCTGCCACCACAGGCGGTTGCTGTTTACTTCTTCGGGACTGACTTACTTCTTCGTCGGGACCAGGTTCAGCAGGGTCTGCTCCCAGTCGGGAACCTGGTACTGAGCAGGCAGGGCGTAGGGGTTGGCCTGGGTGGGCCAGCCGGTGAACTGCGCGGTGCTGTACTGGTCCCAGTCCACTTCCTCGGTGACCGGGATGATCGGGACGTCCTGCAGCATGATGCCCTGCAGCTTGTCCGCGATCTGCTGCTGCATCGCGCGGCTGGTCGTGTTGCCGTACTGGGTGAACAGCGCGTCCGTGGACGGGACCATGTAGCGCTCGTAGTTCGACGACGCGGTCTGGCCGATCTTGGCCGAGTTGCCCGAGAGCAGCCACTGCCGCATTTCGTAGACCGGGGTCGGGCCACCGGTCTGCGCGTAGTAGCCCAGTTCGAAGGTGCCCTGCTGCAGGTCGGAGGTGTAGGTGCTGTAAGCCAGGTTCTGCGCTGTCACCTGGATGCCGACCTTGCCCAGTTCGGAGGCGATGACCGAGACCGCGTTCTCCCAGTCGGAGTAACCGTTGTTGTTGACCAGGGTGAACGACAGCTTCTGGCCCTTGGAGTTCTGCCGGACCCCGCCCGGGCCTGGCTTGAAGCCCGCCGCATTGAGGATCTGCTCGGCCTTGGCCGGGTTGTAGGCGTAGTCGTTGCCGAACTTCGCTGCCTGGGCAGAGTCGTACCAGCTCGCGAACGAGGCGTTGCCAGTCTTCAGGACGTCGGTCTGGTTGGCGGGTGGCTCGTAGCCTTCCTCACCGAGCCGGGAGACCTCGGGCCGGTTGATCGCGTAGGCCATGGCCTGGCGGACCGCCGGGTTGTTCAGCAGTGGCTTGGTCAGGTTGATGACGATCGACACGTTGGAGATCGTCGGGAACCAGTAGTGGTTGGTGGGGCTCTTGGACAGGTAGGCCTTCTGGATGTCCGGGATGTACTGGGCGCCCCACTGGCACTGGCCGCTGGACAGGCACTGGTTGGCTGGGGTGTTGCTCAGGTAGGCCGGGAAGTTGACCAGCTCGACCTTGGGCTTGCCCGGCTGCCAGTAGTGCGGGTTGGCCTTGTACTGGATGTTCTGGCCCGAGCAGGCGCCCACCGTGTAGGGGCCGGTGCCGACCGGGTTGGCGTCCTTGACGGTCGCCGCGTTCTTGATCTTCGAGAAGATGGACATCGGCACGATCGGGACCTGGTCGGCGATGTAGTAGAAGTAGTACGGCCCGGGGCGGCTCAGGTTCATGACGACCTGGTTGCCCTTGGCGACCACGCTGGTCAGCGGGCCACCTGCGGCAGGCCACAGCGACGTGAGGTCGGTGCCGGGCTGCTGCTTCATCATGTTGAACGTGAACGCCACGTCCTGGGCCGTGAGCGGGGTGCCGTTCTGCCACTTGACGCCCTGGCGGATGTTGAACGTGAGCGTCTTGTTGCCGTTGGACCAGGCGTACCCGGTGGCCAGCATCGGGGTGACCGCGTAACCGGCCGGCCCTGGCTTCAGCGTGTCGACATACATCAGCGGCTCATACACCGTTCCAAAGGAGAACCCCTGGTAGGTGCTGTTGAAGGGGTCGAACTGGCAGGTCCAGGTCGTCCCGTACGCGTCACTGATGTAGAGCGAACCGCTCGCCCCCGAACCACCAGACCCCCCCGAGGAGCTGGCGCCACAGGCTGCGGCAAGCAGGGACGCAGTGCCGAGCACTGCGGTAATGGCTATGCGTCTACTGAACAGACGTCTCATGACCGTAGTCCTTCACTGATCATCGTGGATGAGACAGAGACGCTTTTCCCATCGGTCCAGTTGCTCCCGCCCCGCAGGGCATCCACAGCAAGCGCCACCGCACCGATGAGTGGGGCGTCGGAAGGGAACCTGGCGGCCACGAGTTCGGGCGGGAACGGGACGCCAGCGTTGAGGGCCTGCTGCAGGCCGGGCCTCAGACGTTCCCAGGACCCGACCATGCCGCCCCCCACCGCGATCCGCACTGGGTTCAGGGTGATCGCGAGGTTCACCACATGGAATGCGAGTTCTGATACAAAGTCGGCCACCAGGCGGTCGAGCCCGGGGTCGTCTTGGCTCTCCTGGAAGACTTCGCCTGCCGTGATCGGCTGGCGGTAGGACGTGTGCTTGGCAGCGCGACGGGCCAGAGCCTGCCCGCTGACCATGTCCTCCAACGGCACGCGAGCCGCCAGCGGGACGCCCACGTCCGACCATGTTCGCAGGTTATACCCAATTTCACCGGCCGCACCGTGTGCGCCAGTGACCACCTTTCCCCCGATGACCAGCGCTGCGGATAGGCCGGTTCCGAGGTTGAGGTACACGCCAGGGTCGCAGTTGGCGAGCGCGCCCCACTGGGCCTCCGCGTATGCCGCGGCCTTGGCGTCCGTGGCCACCTCCACGGGCACTCCCGGGAAGGCGGCACGGAGTTCCTTGCCGAGCGCCAGCTCGCCCCAGCCGTCAATGGCGGGGGCGAGTTCGACGCGGTCGTGCAATGGGATCCCGAAGGTGGACACGCCGACCGCAGCCAGCTCCCAAGGGTGGGCAGCCCGTGCGAGCAGGTCGCGCGCTGCGTCAATACCTCGGTTCAGGCTTACCCGCGCGCCGAGTTCTCCGTCGCTGGGGACCGTCGTGGAGGCGAGCCGCTCTCCGGCAGGGCCGCAGACCGCCGCTGCGATCTTCGTGCCGCCGAAGTCGATGCCCAGCACGACCTGCGAATGCGCCAACGAGAACCTTTCTAGCTGTGGTTTCTTGTGCGGGGAACGCGGAAGTCCTACCCTGCAAGAAGGATTCCGGCAATCCAGAACCCCCGCGTGGGCTTGCGGTTAGTTAGTTAGGACAGTATCCTAACTATCGCGTATCCACAAGACTTACACAGAATTCGTTCCTGACAGGGCCAATACACACTCTCGGGGGCTTAGCGGGTGCCGGTTTTACCCCGTCTTACTGGGGCGACACCATCGCTGGAAACCTGTCTGTGTGACTATGGTTGCGGTGCCCACCACTGCCAACGGCCGTCAGGCCCGAAGGGCTTTGGTGCCGGGCACGTGGTGCTCGTGCACGACCGCGCAGAGTCAGGCAGGATGGTAGGCGGAGGTGCACGTGACGGATTTGTCGGTTGGTGGGACGGCCCTGTCGGCTGCCCGGCCCCAGCTCATCCGCACGCTCAACGAGCAGCTCCTGCTCGGCCACATCCGAGACCTCGGCCCGTGCTCGCGGGCTGAGCTGGCCCGGCTGTCCGGCCTGTCCAAACCGACCGTGTCATTGGCACTGGCCACGGTGGAGCGCGCCGGTCTTGTCCGCCCTGCCGGGCAGCGGACCGGAAAGCCTGGCCGGTCGGCCCTGCTCTATGAGATCCGGCCCGAGGCCGGGTTCGTGCTGGGCCTGGACGTCGGCGCGCAGTACATCCGGGGCGCCATCGCTGACCTTGCGGGCGACGTCCGGGCGCGGGCCACGGCACGCTCGCGTGCCTCCAGCGGGCGGAGCCGCGTCGACGAGCTGATCAAGCTCGCAGACCACGTGTGTGAACAGGCCGGACTCGACCGGTCGGAGATCACGCAGGCTGTCATCGGCAGCCCCGGTGTCTATGACCCCCGCCGCAACGCCATGGCCCTGACCGGTGTGCTGGCGGGCTGGGACCGCCCGGCCGTGCTGGCCCGCCTCCGTGAGGCGTTCGGTGAGTCGCTGCTGGTGGAGAACGACGTGGACGCGGCGGCCCTGGCCGAACGTGCCCACGGCCACGGACGTGAGGTTGACAGCTTTGCTTTTGTCTCGGTGGGCACCGGTATCGGCATGGGGCTGGTGATTGGCGGTCAGCTCTTCCGGGGCGCCCATGGGGTGGCCGGTGAGATCGCCTACATGCCCATGACCGGTGGGCACGGTACAGACCCTGAGGACGCCCGCAGGAGAGGCGCGCTGGAGGCGGCCGCGTCCGCGCCCGCTGTGGTGCGCGCCGCGCGCCGGGCCGGTATGCGTGGCCAGGTCACGGCACGCCGTGTGTTCACCGCCGCGGCCAAGGGCGACGCTCGGGCAGCGGCCGTGGTCGCCGAGGAGGCCAGCCTCGTCGCGCGCGTGCTGTGTGCGGTCGTGACGGTCGTGGACCCGGAACTGCTGGTGCTCGGCGGGGGAGTGGGGCAGGCGCCGGGGTTCGCCGCCGCAGTCATGCGCGAACTCGGCCGCATCACTCCGGTCATGCCCGAGGTCCGTGTCAGCGCGCTGGGGAACGAGGCCGTGGTGGACGGCTGCCTCGCCGAGGGAGCCGAACGCGCGTGGAGCCTGCTGACCGGCGCTATCCCAGCTCAGTCCAGCCTTGACGGCGTACGGTCAACCCTTTCCACCTCAGCCCAGGAAGCCGGCTAGGACACCGCCCCGCCGTGCCGGAGGGCGGGCTGAGCCTGGCCCTTATGCAGCGTGCACGCCCCAGCCCTCACGAACGGAGAAACGGTGAACGGCGAGACGATGATGGCGGAGATGTCCGCCCAGCCCGAGGTGCTGACCCGGCTCGTGGCCCGTGCCCCGGCGGACATGGCCGCCGTGCGCGCGGTGGTGCCGAGCCCGCTCGCGGGCGTGGTGTTCCTGGCACGTGGCTCTTCCGACAATGCCGCCGTGTTCGGCCGTTACCTCGCCGAACTGACCGCGGGCCGGCCAGCGGGCCTGGCCGCGCCCAGCCTCTACACCAGGTACCACGCCGAGGTGGACTGGAAGGGCTACCTCGTGGTGGCGGTCAGCCAGTCCGGCAAGACACCAGAGATCATCACCACCTGCACCTCGATGAGGCAGGCCGGTGCCATAGTGGTCGGTGTCACCAATGAGCCGAGCAGCCCCCTGGCAGACGCGGCTGACCTGCTGCTGTCCACCGACGCGGGGACCGAGCGGGCGATTCCCGCCACCAAGACGGTGACCGGCCAGTTCGCGCTGCTCGCCACCATCGCCGCCAGCATCCACGGCGGCGGTCTCCCGCCCGGCACCGACCTCGGCGGCCTGCCAGGCGCGGTCACCGCGGTACTGGACAACCCGGAGCCAGCGGTCAGCCTGGCGCACCGGTGGGCAGCCTTGGACCGGCTGGTGGTCACGGGCCGGGGCCTGGCCTATGCGGCCGCCCTGGAGACCGCCCTCAAGGTCAAGGAGACCACCGGGATCCTCGCGGAGGGCATCTCCACCGCCGACCTGCTGCACGGTCCCATCGCCGCCGTGTATGCGGGCACGCCCGTGCTGCTCGTGGATGCGGGGGGCCCGGCCTCAGCCGACCTCGATGAGCTCCGTGCCCTGCTCGCCACCCGCGACGCCGACGTGGTGACCCTGCCGGTCCCAGCCGGCACCGAGCCTGTGCAGGTGATCGCGGCCGTGGTGCGGGGCCAGCAGCTCGCCCACGGCATGGCCCGCGCCCGTGGCGCCGACCCCGACACCCCCGCCAACCTCTCCAAGGTCACCGCCACGACCTGAGCCAGGCCGCACTGAAGGACGCTGATAACAGCAAGACGTGTGCCTCGTTACGGACGTGTGCCTCGTTGGGGTGCGCTTCGTACGGACGTGTGCGTCGTTACTGTGTGCGTCGTTACTGTGCGCTTCGTTACGGATGGGAGACACGGCGGACGACGGTGCCCAGCAGGCGCTCGCCAGGGACGTATCCCATCTCCCTGGAGTCGAAGCTGGCACTGGCGTTGTCACCCAGCACCACGAGCTTGCCAGCGGGTACCAGACCATCGCCCAGGCCAGCCGGGCGCGGCCGAAACGCGGCGGGCAGTGGCTCTCCAGGCAAGGCCGCGGCCCTCTTGATCATCCAGAGGCGTGCGCCCGCCTGGCCCGGTGGTGGCCAGTTGAAGTCCTGGTCCGGGGTCTGGACGACCACCACCTGCCTGCGACGTACCTGGTCCAGTCGCGCCCGCCGGACCAGCACCCGGTCGCCGTCGGCCAGCACCGGCAGCATGCTGTCACCGCGCACTGTGACCAGAGTGAAGCGCCGCCGGACGAGCACAACTGCCAGCGCGGCCATCGGTACCACCAGCAACGGGCCGAGAGACCACCTCACCGCCGGCGCTCCCCGGACCGCCCGGCCGTCGCAGTGCCGCCCCCGGCTGGCGTCAGCGGCGTGACCAGGCTGGCCAGGTCCTCCCAGCGGATGAACAGCAGCGCGACCAGGATGCCAGCCATTGCGGCTACGGCCGCACCGGCCACCGGTGGCCGCGCCGCAGCGGTCGCGAGAGCCAGCCCGGTGGCCAGCACGGCGAGCAGGCTGACATTGCGTACCAGGTGCACGCGCCCAAGCGGCAGTGCGGACGCAGCGCCGAAGCATGCGCAGCGAGCGGCCGTCCCCCGGCGCACGACGACGGCGACGCCACCGGCGAGCACCGAGGTCAGGGCGGCGCCAATGGCCAGGGCAAGTTCAGCGGCCTCAGTGGCGCCCGGTGCACCTGCCCACAGCCATACCGCCGAAACAGCCAGCAGCGCCGCGCTGACCGCTTCAGCGCCAGCGAGCAGCACGGCGCCAGCTGGCAGGAAAGCCCGGCCCATGACGCCGGTGCCGGCCAGGCCGGCCCGAAACGCCCGGAAGGCCGCCCGACTGCGCAGCTTGGCGGCGGCCGAGGCGCCGAACACACAACTGGCCATCACGAGCACCGCCACTACTGCTTCACCCACCTGTCCCACCCCCTACCAGCTGGTCCACTGCAGCCTCACGATCGGTGAAACCCTCGGCCTGGAGTGAGAAGAGCCGCGCGTAGACGCCCGCGCCCGCCATGAGAGCTTCGTGGCTGCCCTGCTCGATGACTTCGCCATGCGCCAGCACCACGATGTTGTCCGCATCACGCACCGCACTCAGCCGGTGCGAGACCAGTACCGCCGTACTCGCACCGCGGTGCTCCCGGATGACATCGCGGACTTCCTGTTCGGACTCGGCGTCAAGGCCAGAACTCGGCTCGTCCAGCAACACCAGGTCGCGACCTTCCCGCAGGAGCGCGCGGGCCAGCGCGACTCGCTGCCACTGCCCGCCCGAGAGCAGCACCCCGGTCTGGGGGTCTTCCCGGTCGGCCATGTCCAGGTA
>DASYYE010000339.1:0-16055 GCA_035946955.1 Streptosporangiaceae bacterium
CGCCGTGCTGGTACACGCGTTCATCCGGTTCACGGTCGAGGGGCTCGGTACCCCGGCCCCGGTCGCGCCGCCCGCGCACCTCGTCGTCGGCGGCCCGTACCGGTACGTCCGCAACCCCATATACCTCGCGCTGGTCGCCGCCATCCTCGGCCAGGCCATGCTGCTGTGGCACTCGAACCTGTTGTGGTACGCGGGTTTCGTAGCCCTCGCCCTGGCCGCCTTCGTGTACGGGTACGAGCAGCCGACCCTGCGCTCGCAGTTCGGCGCGCAGTACGAGGAGTACCGGCGGGCGGTACCGGGCTGGTGGCCGCGGCTGCGCCCGTGGCGGGGTTAACCGCACCACAAAGGCCTTGTCTTGCTGGACTGCGTTGCGAGCGCTAACCCAGCAAGACAGGGCCTTTTCCCTTCTCAGAGCCCGAACCAGCCAGCCGACACGCTTACTGGAGGTCTAGTGGCCCCTGGCGTCATCGACGGTCTTTTCCCATTCGGTGACCGCCTTGGACAGTACCGCCTTGGACAGTTCTGCGGCGCTGCCGCGTTCCAGGATCGACTTGGGTTCGGCCAGCAGTTGCGCGTACCACAGCGGAGAGCCGACGGCCCGGCCCATTACCCAGAACTGCCATCGGCCGCCGTGCATCTGGCGCAGTGCCCCACCCCGGCCAGCACCGCCGACCGCGACGCCGCGCCGCTCCTGCTCACCAGGGCCCGCCACCGGGGCCGTGCCCGCCTCGCCCTCACCTGGGCCGACAACGCCTACCATGGCGCCTACCAGGACTGGGCGGCCCGGGAACTCGGCATCACGGTCGAGACCCGACGCGCCGCCAAACCCACCACGACCGCCGCAGGATAACCCCAGCCAACACTAGGGTTATCGGACAGGCTCTATAGGGGCCAAAAACTGAACCACTCATCGGCGGGAGGCGCCCTGTGACCCGTGTGGCGGGGGATCCGGGGGTGCTGGGGTGGTTGAGGTTCGCGTTCGGGTTCCGGATGCCGCAGGCCAATGTGCACTGGGTGAGGCATGAACTCACCGACGCGGGCTGGCGCTGGCGCACCGTCCGGCGCCACCTGGTGGTCATCCTGCCCGTCTGCGCGGTCCTGGTGGCGGCGCTGTGGGTGTTCCTGCCCACCCCGGCGTGGGTGAGCCTGATGATGGTCGCGCTGATCCTGGCGGGCAGTGTCTCCAGCGTGTTCTTCTACGCCGACGACATCCGGGCGGCCCGCCTGCGCCAGCACGGGCTGCCCGTCCCCAGCGACCCCGACCTGGGGCACCCCACGCACTGACAAACGGGATCCGTTTGCTGTTACGAGCAGGGCCTCCTTGCTGTTATCAGCGTCTTTGCTGGTGGGCTGCCTGGATGGCTAGCCCTCGGCTGGGTGCATGAGCCTGCGTGCGGCCTCGGTGACGCTGCCCGACAGCGACGGGTAGACAGCGAAGGTGTGTGCCATCTGGTCGACGGTCAGGGTCTGCTCGACCGCCAGGGACAGGGCCAGGATCAGCTCGCTCGCGCGGGGCGCGACCACCACCCCGCCAAGCACGGTGCCGGTCCCGGGACGGGCGAACAACTTGACGAAACCGTCCATGAAGCCCTGCATCTTGGCGCGTGCGTTCGTGTCGAGCGGCAGCTTGACGACGTCCGCGTCGACCTGCCCGGAGTCCACAGCCGCCTGGGTGGTGCCGACGGTGGCGATCTCAGGCTCGGTGAAGATGGTGGCTGCCACGTGCCCCAGTTGCAAGGGCTGGACGGCCTCCCCGAGCGCGTGCCACATGGCGATGCGCCCCTGCATCGCCGCCACCGATGCAAGCATCATCACCCCGGTGCAGTCACCAGCCGCGTAGACACCCGGCACGGAGGTGCGTGACACCCTGTCCACCACCACGAGGCCGCGGTCGTCGAGCTTGACCCCAGCCTCCTCGAGCCCGAGACCGCAGGTGGCTGGCACCAGCCCAACGGTGAGCAGGCAGTGGGACCCCCGCACCGTCCGGCCGTCCGCCAGGCTGACCGTGACCCCGGTGGCATCCCGGGTGACCCCCACCGCCCGCGAGCGGCCGAGCACAGTCATGCCGCGGCGCCGGAACACGTCCTCCACCACCATGGCCGCGTCGCGGTCTTCCTGCGGGAGCACGTGTTCACGAGAGGAGACCAGAGTCACCTGGGAACCCATGGCCTGGTAAGCGCTGGCGAACTCCGCCCCGGTCACCCCGGAACCCACCACGACCAGCTCAGGCGGCAGCTCATCCAGGTCGTAGAGGTGCCGCCAGCTCAGGATGCGCTCACCATCGGGCTGGGCCCCGGGCAGTTTCCGCGGCAGCCCACCCGTGGCCAGCAGCACCACCCCGGCACTGATCTCCCGCTCCCCCGCCACCACCGTGTGCGGCCCTGCCAGCCGGCCGCGCTCGGCGACCACCTCGACACCCTCGGCCGCCAGCCGCGCGGCGATGTCGGCCGACTGGGCGCTAGCCAGTCCCTTGATCCGGGCGTACAGCCGCGGGGCGTCCACGCTGAGCGGGCCGGCGTCATGGGGGATGCGGATCCCGAGGCCTCCGGAGGAACGCAGCAGCCCCATCGACTCCGACGTCGCGATCAGGGTCTTCGACGGGACGCAGTCGGTCAGCACGCAGGCGCCACCCAGCCCGGCCGGCTCGACCACTGTTACCTTCGCCCCTAGTTGCGCGGCCACCAGAGCAGCCTCGTAGCCGCCGGGGCCACCCCCGAGGATCACCACATCCATGCCTGCTGAGTCCACGGTGCCCCATTGTCTCGCACCAGCCGTCCCACTCGGCCCGCGAACCCTACGCTTGTCCCGTGGAGCTCTACGCGGCCTATGGCAGCAACATGGACCCCGACCAGATGGCCCAGAGGTGCCCGCACTCCCCGCTGCGCGGGACCGGCTGGCTGGAGGGCTGGCGGCTGACGTTCGGAGGCGAGGACATCGGCTGGGAAGGGGCCCTGGGCACCGTGGTCGAAGACGACGACGAGCGCGTGTTCGTGGTGCTCTACGACGTCACGGATGCCGACGCGCAAGCACTTGACTCCTGGGACGGGGCGACCCTGGGCTTCTACAGCAAGGTCCGTGTCCGGGTGCAGACCCTGGAGGGAGACGAACTCGCCTGGCTGTATGTGGTCAATGCCTACGAAGGCGGCCTGCCCTCCGCCCGCTACCTGGGCATCATGGCGGACGCGGCGGAGAAGGCTGGCGCGCCCGCTGACTACGTCGCTGCGCTGCGCGCCCGGCCCTGCGTGTCTATCGGCTGAGCCCTAGACGTACCGGCTGGACCTAGACGTACGCGCCTGTCACCCCGGTGCCTGGCTCCGACCCGGCGCCTGAGTCCCCGTTGCGCGCGCCCGGGACCGCCGCTGCCTTGCCACTCTCGCTGCTGGGCAGGCGCTTGGTCACCGTGGTGGCGTCCGCGTGGAGCGCCGTGATGGCCGTGGCGGCCATCAGCCGCACTCCTGTCCCGATGACCCGCTCATCCACGTCGAAGTTGGGCTGGTGGATGTCGAAGTCATCGGTTGACCCCGGTGTCCGGGTGCCAAGCCGGGCGAGCGTGCCGGGGACGGACTCCAGGTACCAGGCGAAGTCCTCCCCGCCCAGGCTCTGCGGGGTCGAGGTGACCGAGTCGGGTCCGAGCACCTGGGTGGCGGCTGTCTCCAGGATCGCGGTACTGACGGCCTCGTTGACCGTGGGCGGGACGTTGCGCTGGTAGTCGAGGGACGCGATCACGCCGTAGGCGCTGGCGACCGACTCGATCAGCGCCTTGAGCAGGTCGGGGGCTTCGTGCCAGGCCTCGTCGTCGAGGCAGCGGACGGTGCCCTCCGCCACCCCTTCGTCCGGGATGGCATTGGGGGCCGAACCGGCGCTGACCCTGCCCCACACCAGGCTGAGGCTGGAGCGGGGGTCCACGCGGCGGGACAGGGCGGCCGGGAGCTCAGTGACGATCTTGCCCAGTGCGTAGACCAGGTCCGCGGTGAGGTGGGGCCGCGCGGTATGCCCACCGGGCCCGGCGACCCGCACCTTGATCTTGTCGCAGGCGGCGGTGATGGGCCCGGTCCTGGTCCCGACCTTGCCGACGTCCAGTCGCGGGTCGCAGTGCACGGCGAAGACGCGGTCCACGGACGCGATGCCGCCAGCCGCCATCACGTCGAGGGCGCCACCGGGGACTTCCTCAGCGGGCTGGAAGATCAGCCGCACCCGTCCGGGCAGGGCGTTCGCCGCAGCCTGCCCGGCCAGGAAGAGCCCAGCCCCGAGCAGCACCGTGGTGTGGACGTCGTGCCCGCAGGCATGGCAGGCATTCGCCACGGTGGACCGGTAGGGGACGTTCTTCTCGTCAGTGATCGGCAGTGCGTCGAGGTCTGCCCGCAGTGCCACGAGCTGGCCAGGCGAGGAGGGGTCACCAATGTCCACCACCAGCCCTGTGCCCTTGGGGAGGATGACCGGCCGCAGCCCGGCGGCGGCCAGGCGCAGCGCAACCCGGGTGGTGGTCCGGTGCTCGTGGTAGCCGATCTCGGGATGGGCATGGAGGTCTCGGCGGAATGCGATCAGCTCGTCCTCACGCGCCGCTACGAATGCGGCGAGTTCGCCGGGCAGGTCATGCTCGAGCATGGGCGGCCTCCCGCGGGCCAGCGCTCCTGCGCAGCCGCGATGTGGCTATGTAAGTGCCCCGGGAACCCCCGGTGCTGGGCGGCATATCCACGCGCTCCTTAGAACTGCATTCTCTACCCGCCATCCGGCGGGACGATCCTGCGGTGTCTGTCCCCCTGCAACGGTGGTCCTGCTGGAAGCAAGCACCGCGCCAGGCCGCCCCATACGGTCCGGTGCGGTCAGCGCTGGGAATGGTCACGGGCAGCCCACCTGGACATTGACAATGACATCCCCGCGCAGGAAAGCATGGTATCGCGAGCGCCCGAGATCCGCTGGAGTTGCGAGATTATAGTCCAGGTGGGTCACTTTCCGTGCGGCACCCATAGCTCCGCGATTCCGGCAACTAGCCTGAATCGGCTAGCCCTGCCCTGGTTCGTAGGTCCCCCAGACCTCGCGGAGGGCGTCGCAGACCTCACCCACCGTGGCCTGTGACAGCAGCGCCTCGCGCAGCGGGACCAGGATGTTGTCCGTACCATCCGCGGCCCGCCGGAGGTCGTCCAGCCCCCGTTGCCACCGGCGCGGGTCGCGACTTGCCCGCCACTGCGCCAGGCGCTCGGTCTGCTCATGCTCGACACTGGCGTCCACCCGCAGCGGCCGGTACTGCTCCGTGTCCTGGGTCACGAACTTGTTGACCCCGACCACCACCCGCTCCCCCGAGTCGACCTGGCAGGCGGTCTGGTAGGCGGACCGCTCGATCTCGGCCTTCTGGAAGCCGCGCTCGATCGCCGCGACCGCCCCGCCGATGTCCTCTACCTCGGCGATCAGCGCGGCTGCGGCTGCCTCGATGTCGCCGGTCATGGACTCCACCGCGTACGACCCGGCGAACGGGTCCACCGTGGCGGTCACATCGGTCTCATTGGCTATCACCTGCTGCGTCCGCAACGCCAGCCGGGCCGCCTTCTCTGTCGGCAGGGCAATGGCCTCGTCATAGGCGTTGGTGTGCAGGGACTGGGTGCCGCCGAGGACCGCGGCGAGCGCCTGCAGGGTCACCCGCGCCAGGTTGACCTCGGGTTGCTGCGCGGTGAGCTGGACACCCGCTGTCTGGGTGTGGAAACGCAGCATCTGCGAACGCGGGTCCTTGGCGCCGAACTCCTCCCGCATCACCGTGGCCCACAGCCGCCGCGCGGCGCGGAACTTCGCTACCTCCTCCAGCAGCGTGGTCCTGGCCACGAAGAAGAACGACAGCCGCGGCGCGAAGTCGTCGACCGCCAGGCCAGCGGCCAGCGCCGTGCGCACGTACTCCTTGGCGTTGGCGAGGGTGAACGCGACCTCCTGCACCGGCGTGGCACCGGCCTCGGCCATGTGGTAGCCCGAGATCGAGATCGGGTTCCACCGTGGCATCACCCGGCCGCAGTACGCGAACGTGTCCGCGACCAGCCGCAGGGAGGGGCGGGGCGGGTAGATGTAGGTGCCCCGGGCGATGTACTCCTTGAGGACGTCGTTTTGGACCGTCCCGCGCAGCGCGCTCGGGGGGACTCCCTGCTCCTGCGCGACCAGCTCATAGAGCACCAGCAGCACGGCCGCTGGCGCGTTGATCGTCATCGAGGTGGAGACGCGGTCGAGCGGGATGCCCGCCAGCAGGGTCCGCATGTCGGACAGCGAGTCGATCGCCACCCCGACCTTGCCGACCTCCCCCCTTGCCAGCCCGGCGTCGGAGTCATAGCCCATCTGCGTGGGCAGGTCGAAGGCCACGGACAGGCCGGTGGTGCCGGCCTCGATCAGCCGGTGGTAGCGCTCGTTGGACTCCCGGGCGGTCGCGAACCCGGCGTACTGGCGCATCGTCCAGGGCTGTGCCGTGTACATGCCGGGGTAGACGCCGCGGGTGAACGGGTACTCACCAGGCCTGCCAAGCTGCGTAGCGGGGTCGAACCCGGGCGGGTCGCCCGGGCCGTACACCGGCTCGACCGGCAGCCCGGATTCGGAATGGCGTCCCATGAGCTAAGGATAGGCCTGGCCCCGTCCCGGCCCTGGGCGCGCCCCCGCAGGTCAGCACCGCGGTTCGCCGCAGGTGGGTGGACCAGCCATTGCTGCGGTGCCATGCTGGCGTTTGGTCCCTAATGGAGGGGAAGAGGGCCAGATGCCGCCCGACGACCCGGACCTTGCGTCCGCGGTCCAGCATTTCAGCACACTTTTGGGCCAATTACGGAGCACTGTTCCGGCTGTGCCCCCAACCGCCCCATCAGTCAGCCTGCTGCCGCAGGACCTCACCGGAGGCCTGGAGCAGATGCCGCCCGGGGCGGCCAAGGAGACCATGGCCCAGCGGGATGGCTGCCGTCTCGCCGAGGGGCGCGGCGGCCTACGTCGGCCTTGGCGTTGCGGGCAAGCTGGGTTGGCTCGGGTCGGTACTGTTCGTCATGGGCTGCCAAACCGTGAACCTCGAGGGCTCCTCCGGGACCGGCGTTGGCAGTGCCAGCCGGTAGCAGCCAGCATCTCCCGTGTCGGTCCCAGGTGACTAACCTTGATCATGATTGACTACTCTCCGTGGCGAGAGGCACCCGGCTGCTGGCGGTGCGGGTCAGGGTGCCCCGCCCTGGCGGGTGAGGCATGACGAGGCGCATCAAGCGGACAATGGCCCTGTGCCTGGGCTCGGCGGCATGCCTGGCCATGACGGCTGGACCGTCGTCCGGGCAGCCAGCGGCCCCGGTGGGCGGCTCTGAGCTGGCCGGGCACGGAGTGGCGGTCAACTACCCGCCGCACGGCGCCCAGGCACTGCCCTACATCCCCGCCTCGGCCTATGTGGTCGCTGACGCGGGGACCGGCCAGGTGCTGGCGGCCAAGGACCCGCACGGTCAGTTCGGCCCGGCCAGCACACTGAAGGTGCTGACCGCGGTCACCCTCATGCCGGTGCTGAACCCCAACATGACCGTGGTCGCCTCCGCCAAGGCCGCCAACGTGACCCCGAGCAAGGTGGGGCTGATCGCAGGCGACAGCTACCGGGTGTCCGACCTGTTCAAGGCCTTGCTCATGATCTCCGCCAACGACGCGGCGATCGCCCTGGCCGACGCGACCGGGTCATACGCCAAAGCGATCACGATGATGAACGCGGAAGCACACCACCTGCAGGCAGACGACACGGTGGCGAAGACCCCCAACGGGCTCAACCGGGCCGGCCAGCACACCTCCGCCTACGACGAGGCCCTGATCGCACGTCAGGCGCTGGCCGTACCAGGGCTCATGCAGGACGAAGCGATCCGGGTCACCACGTTCCCGGTGAAGCCCCACCACAAGCCCGTCACACTGTGGAACCAGAACACGATGCTGGAGACCTACCCGGGCGACCTGGGCGGGAAGATCGGCTGGACCACCGACACCAAGACCACCTTCATCGGCTGGGCCCGCCGCGGCGGCCACACCCTCATCGTGACCATGCTCCACATGCGGCCGCTGACCGAGCTGGTCTACGCGGCCAAGCTGCTGGACTGGGGGTTCGCCATGGACGGCCGCGTCAGGCCGGCCGGCTACCTGGTCCGTCCACTGTCCGCCACACCCACACACCGCAAGGCCGGGGCCGCCGCAGTGCCCGCTGCCACGCCGGTGCGACCGGGCTCGGCCCTGGGCAGCCCCGCGGACCCGCTGACAGTGCCACTGGCCATCGGCCTCGTAGTCGCCTTGGTCACGGTGGTCGTGGCCGCGCGGCTGTCAGCGCGCCGGCAGCCCCGCGCCCGCTCACCACGCTGACTCAGCGCCCGGCGCGCGCCACCTCCGGCTCGGCCTCGCTGGGGCTCGCCGGGGCCTGCTCGGCCGTGCGTGCGGCAGCGACGCTCGCGCGGTAGCCCTGGACCTCCCGTGCGACCTGACGGGCGTCCCACCGCATCGTCTCCGCCATCAGGCCGGCGACCTCCTCGGCGACCACCACCCCCCGGTCGGGGGTCTCGATGGCGATGTGGGTGCGCCGGGCCAGTACGTCTTCGAGATGGCGGGCACCTTCGTGGGAGGCGGCGTAGACGACCTCCGCCCGGAGGTAGTCATCGGCGCCCGCAAGCGGCCTGGCCAGTCCTGGGCTGGCCTGGATGAGGCCGATCACTTCTCTCGCCAGCGACCCGTACCTGCGGAGCAGGTGCTCGATCCTCGCCACGTGCAGGCCGGAGGACGACGCCAGCCGGTAGCGGGCGTTCCACAGCGCCTGGTGACCGTCGGCACCGACCAGCGGCACCCGGTCGGTGCACGAGGCCGGGGTACGCCAGTCGAGGCCGTGCGCCACCGCGTCGACCGCGTCCCGGGCCATGATCCGGTACGTCGTGTACTTCCCGCCCGCCACCAGCACCAGCCCGGGTACCGGGTTGGCGACCACGTGCTCCCGCGACAGCCGGGAGGTCGACTCGGACTCGCCGGACAGCAGCGGGCGCAGCCCGGCATACACGCCGGTGATGTCGTCGGTGGTCAGCGGCGTGGCGAGTATCCGGTTCGCCTGGTCGAGCAGGTAGTCGATGTCGGCACGGGTCGCCCCGGGCTCGGCCTTCTCGCCTGCCCACTCGGTGTCGGTGGTGCCGATGATCCAGTGCCGTTCCCACGGGATGATGAACAGCACGCTGACCGGCGTGCGCATGATGATCCCGGTCGAGGAGTGGATGCGGTCCTTGGGGACCACGATGTGGACGCCCTTGGAGACCCGCAGGTTGATGGTGCCGCGACCACCCACCATCGCCTGGACCTCATCGGTCCACACACCCGTGGCGTTGACCACCTGCTGGGCCCGGATCTCGAGCTCCGCGCCGCTCTCCAGGTCGAGCGCGCGGGCACCGGTCACCCTGGCGCCCTCCCGCAGCAGCCCGGTCACCTGGACGCGTGAGGCGACCTCGGCGCCGAAGTTCGCCGCGGTCCGGACCAGGGTCAGCACGAACCGCGCGTCGTCGACCTGGGCGTCCCAGTAGGCCACCCCACCGTCGATCACGGGACGCGCCAGCCCCGGTGCCAGCCGCAGGGCCGCGCGCCGGGACAGCTGACGGTGCGACGGCAGGCCCTTGGCCTGGCCGAACGAGAAGGCGAGCGCATCGTAGGCCGCCACACCGGTGCCGATGTAGGCCCGCTCCCACACGTGGTGGGTGAGCGGGAAGAGGAACGGGACCGGCTGGACCAGGTGCGGTGCGATCACGCCCAGCAGCAGCGACCGTTCGGTGAGGGCCTCCCGGACCAGGCCGATATCGAGCCGTTCCAGGTAGCGCAGACCGCCGTGGATGAGCTTGCTGGAGCGCGACGACGTGCCTGAGGCGAAGTCGCGGGCCTCGACCAAGCCCACCGACAGCCCACGGCTGGCTGCGTCGAGCGCCACGCCCGCACCGACGACGCCACCACCGATGACCAGCACCTGGAGTTCGGTGCCAGCGAGCACGGCGAGTGCCGCCGACCGCCGCTGCGGGCTCAGCCCGGTTGTCTGCATTGCTCCGCTCACCACATGCCGAAAGTAACATCCCGCTGGTACGGGGGTTGCCGTGGTGGCCAGGTCCGAGGCCGTGCCAAACCATCACAGAGGGGGACCCATGGGATAAGGGCC
The DNA here is from genome assembly GCA_035946955.1 of Streptosporangiaceae bacterium. Taxonomy (GTDB): domain Bacteria; phylum Actinomycetota; class Actinomycetes; order Streptosporangiales; family Streptosporangiaceae; genus DASYYE01. The sequence goes on from DASYYE010000339.1 coordinate 10,136, forward strand.
GGCTCCGGCGCTGAGCTCGGTCTGTCTCATCAGCGCCAGCAGGTCCTGAGGGGAGCTGGCGTGGACGATGGTGCCCGGCGGGACGTTGAACATCGGGTACGCCCAGAACAGGCGGCTGTGGTAGCCCCAGGTGACGGACCAGTGCGGGTTTTGTTGCTCAAGGCTGGCGGCCGTTGCGCGCTCGTCCGCGTCATAGACGGCGTTCATGCCCACCGGGTGGCGTATGGGACGAGGCTTAGCTGGAGTGCGTGTGCTGTCCGTGTGGTGCAGCCCTGACAGATGGTGCGAAACACGGCGTGACACTACATGCTGTCGTACCCACCCCCCCGATTGGGGGTGGCGTATTCCTGCCACGGCATTCAGCGCGCCTGCCCGCAGCGGTCATACTCTGTCTGGGCTTGGCGGAAACGAGGTGGGAAATGCTGTCTGTCCGCCGCTTCATGAGGTACGCATTCTCCGCCGCTGTCGTGGGCGTGGTGGCCGCACCGGCCGTCCCCGCAGCCGCGGCAGCCGGCGGAGCCATGGGGGCCGTCCGGATGGCAACGGCCGGGGGCCGGGGTGCGGCCGGCTGTGCTGGGTGGTCGGTGCTGCCCAGCCCCGACCTTGCCGGGTGGGACTCGCTGCGGGCAGTCACCGCGACCTCGGCCACGGGCGCCTGGGCGGTCGGCACCGTTACCAGCGGCCGCACCACCTCTGCCATGGCCCAGCGCTGGGATGGGCGGTCATGGCGAGCGGCCCGGCTCCCGGACGGCACCTACCACAACGTCAACGAACTCGACAGCGTCGCCGCCGACTCCCCCCGTGATGTGTGGGCGGTCGGCCGGAGCATGGGGCCGACCCACGGCATGCAGCCACAGACCACCCTGGCGGAACACTGGGATGGCCGGGCATGGTCGGTGGTCCCCACCCCGGTGCGCCAGGACAGCCCTCAGTTCGCCAGCGTTGCCGCCCTGTCCCCCGCTGACGTGTGGGCGGTAGGCGATGTGTTCAACACCTCACAGCCGCCGTACGGGCGGACCCTGACCGAACACTTCGACGGCCGGTCCTGGCGGGCAGTCCCCAGCCCGAACCCCGGGCCACAGGACGACTCACTCGACGCGGTGGCCGCAGTCAGCCCCAACGACGTCTGGGCGGTGGGCAACGCGTCACCGGCACTGGGCGTCGTTCTCACGCTCGCTGAGCACTGGGACGGCCGCCACTGGCGGGTGGTCCCCACGCCCAACGTGCCCGGCTCTGGCTTCACCGTGCTCGAGTCCATCGCGGCCCGCTCGGCCAGTGACATATGGACAGCAGGCTTCTACGACAGCAACGCCGGGTACGGCAGCCTGTTCGAGCACTGGGACGGAAAGCAGTGGCACCTGGTGACGGCCCCGCTGACCCCTGGCGGCCAGGAGGAACTGCCGGGCCTGGTCACTGTCGGCACCGACCAGGCATGGGCGGTGGGCGGCTTCGAGGGGACGCTGACAGAACACTGGGCCGGCCACCGGTGGGTGAAAGTGCCCAGCCCCGACCCGGGAAGCTTCGCCAACTTCCTGTCCGCGGTCACCGCCGTCCCCCGGACGGGCCAGCTCCTGGCCGTGGGCTACCAGCAGGACAGCGGCCACCCGGCCAAGACTCTGGTGCTCAGCGACTGTGTGACCGGACCACACCGCCGGGGTTGAGGGTTCAGCGGCGTGTCCCGCTCCCCGGGGTGACGACCACCTCGACCCGCTGGAACTCCTTGAGGTCGGAGTACCCGGAGGTGGCCATGGTGCGCCGCAGTGCGCCGACCAGGTTCAGCGAGCCGTCCGCCACACTGGAAGGCCCGTGGAGGATCTGCTCCAAGGTGCCGACCGTGCCCACCTGCACGCGGGCGCCACGCGGCAGGTCCGGGTGGTGCGCCTCGCTGCCCCAGTGGTAGCCGCGGCCGGGTGCCTGTTCCGCCCGGGCGAACGGGGAGCCCACCATCACCGCGTCCGCTCCACAGGCCAGGGCCTTGGCAATGTCCCCGCTGCGGGTCATCCCGCCGTCGGCGATCACGTGGACGTACCGCCCGCCGGACTCGTCCAGGTAGTCCCGCCGGGCAGCCGCCACATCGGCGATCGCGGTGGCCATCGGCACCACCACGCCGAGCACCGCCGCCGTGGTGTGGCCGGAACCACCGCCGAACCCGGCCAGAACCCCGGCTGCCCCGGTGCGCATGAGGTGCAGCGCAGCGGTGTAGGTGGCGCAGCCACCCACGATGACCGGCACGTCGAGCTCGTAGATGAACTGCTTGAGGTTCAGCGGCTCAGCCTCGCTGGAGACGTGTTCGGCCGACACGGTGGTGCCGCGGATGACGAGGATGTCCACGCCAGCGTCGATGACGGCCTTGTAGTACCGCACAGTGCGCTGCGGTGACAGGCGGGCCGCCGTGGTGACGCCAGCCGAGCGGACCTCCCCGATGCAGCGGCCGATCAGGTCTTCTTTGATGGGCTCCGTGTAGATCTCCTGGAGCCTGCGGGTGGCCACCTCATCGGACAGGCCGGTCACCTCGGCGAGTACCGGCTCGGGGTCCTCGTAGCGGGTCCACAGCCCTTCCAGGTCGAGCACGGCCAGCCCGCCCAACTGGCCGATCTGGGATGCCGTCGCTGGTGAGACCACGCTGTCCATCGGGCTGACGACCAGCGGCAGGTCGAACCGGTAGGCATCGATCTGCCATGCGGTCGAGACCTCCGCTGGGTCCCGGGTGCGACGCGAGGGCACGATCCCGATCTCGTCGAGGGAGTAGGCACGCCGCCCGCTCTTCCCCTTGCCGATCTCCACGCTCACGCGGGCCACCTCCTGTGGCGGCGGATCCTCCGCAGCCTCATGCGGGCCGCCTGCGGTAGTTGGGCGCGTCCGCGGTCATCTGGATGTCGTGGGGGTGGCTCTCCACCACACCCGCCGAGGTGACCTGGACGAACCGGGCCTCCTGCAGCTCGGCGATGGTCCGTGCGCCGCAGAACCCCATGCCCGCGCGCAGGCCGCCCACCAGCTGGTTGGCGACGGCCGCCAGTGGCCCGGTATAGGGCACCTGGCCTTCGACGCCCTGGGGCACCAGTTTGTCCTCGCGCAGCGCGTCGTCGGTGAAGTAGCGGTCCTTGGAATACGACCTGCCACGCATGGCGCCGAGTGAGCCCATCCCCCGGTAGTGCTTGTACTGCTTGCCGTGTACGAAGACCATTTCGCCCGGCGCCTCCTCGCACCCGGCGAGGAGGCTGCCCACCATGACGGTGTCCGCACCGGCGGCGATCGCTTTGGCGATGTCACCGGAGTGCTGGAGGCCACCGTCACCGATGACCGGCACCCCGGCCGGCCGGCACGCGAGCGCCGCCTCGTAGATCGCGGTGACCTGCGGGACTCCCACCCCAGCCACCACCCGGGTGGTGCATATGGACCCCGGCCCGACCCCGACCTTCACCCCGTCCGCCCCGGCGTCGACCAGCGCCTGCGCACCCGCGCGGGTGGCGATATTGCCGCCGATGACATCGACCCGGAGGTTGGCCTTGGTCTGCGCGACCATGTCCAGGACGGCTTCGTGGTGCCCGTGGGCGGTGTCCACGACCAGCAGGTCCACCCCGGCGTCGACGAGCGCCTGGGCGCGGCGCTTGGCATCTTCCCCCACGCCGACCGCGGCCCCCACCAGCAGCCGCCCCTCAGCATCCTTGCTGGCCAGCGGGAACTGCTCGCTCTTGCTGAAGTCCTTCACGGTGATCAGCCCGCGCAGCCGCCCGGCGTCATCGACGAGCGGGAGCTTCTCCACCTTGTGGCTGCGCAGCACGGCGAGCGCCTCGTCGCGGCCTACGCCGACCGGGGCGGTGACCAGGGGCATGGGTGTCATCACCGCGCCGACCCGGGCCGTCGGGTCGGCCTCGAACCGGATGTCGCGGTTGGTCACGATCCCGAGCAGCATCCCGTCCTCACCGGTGACCGGCACGCCTGAGATGCGGTACCGCGCGCACAGCGCCTCCACATCCGCGACCGTGGCGTCCGGCCCGCAGGTCACGGGGTTGGTGACCATCCCCGCCTCGGAACGCTTGACCATGTCGACCTGCTGTGCCTGGTCCTCGATCGAGAGGTTGCGGTGCAGCACCCCGATCCCGCCCTGACGGGCCATGGCCACCGCCATCCGGGCCTCGGTCACGGTGTCCATGGCGGCGGAGACCAGTGGGATGCGCAGTGTGATGCGCCTGCTTATCCGCGCACTGGTGTCCGCGTCCGCAGGCATGGTGTGCGAGTGGGCAGGCAGGAGCAGCACGTCGTCGAAGGTCAGCGCAGGCGGGGCGAATTTGGCGTCGTCTGTCATGGAGCTTCTCCGCACGTGGGGACGGCCTTGTCTCGCGGACGGGACTCAGTCTAGGGCGTGGCCTGGGGAGGACGTCCGTGGACGGCCGCCCGTTCACCGGTGTGGTCGGCCCGGCCTCCTGGACCGTCCTGGCGCGGCGCCCACGCCGAGCCGGGCGAGCATGTCCGCCGCGACGAGACCCGCGGCCAGCAGGACGAACAAGCTCACGACCAGCACGGCCGCTGCCGTGTCCACCCAGGTCCGGGCGACGTGTGTGCTGCGGCGCGTGACGGCGGTGGCCGGCGGGCTGTCCACGTCAGCGGCCAGGCTGCTCAGCAGGCTGATCTCCACGTCCCCCAGTGCCCGTGCGGTCCGCAGCCGCCGTTTGGCGACCAGGTCGATGGCCAGGTCGGTGCGGCGGATCGCGGTCAGGTCCGCAGCGGGCCAGCCGTCAGTGGCCCACTGCGGCGCACCCCCGCTGTCCACGGGGTCACCATCGGAGCGCACCCCTACGCCCTCGCCACCCGGGGGCTGACCGTGCCCGGTTCGTCGACCGCCAGCGCCCGCAGCCGCGCCAGTGCCCGGTGCTGGGCCACCCGGACCGCCCCCGCTGACATACCGAGTACATTACCCGTCTCTTCCGCAGACAAGCCGGTTACAACCCGTAGTATCAGCAGCTCACGGAGGTGTTCCGGCAGCTTGTTGAGCAGTGCCCTGGCACGCTGCGCCTCCAGCGAGGCCACGACGGTCTCCTCTGGACCGGGCCGGTCGTCCGGCCCGTCGGGCAGTTCTCCGGTTGGCACGGCGAGCCTGGCCGCGTTGCGCACGGCGTCTGCCACCTTGTGGGAGGCGATGCCGAAGACAAAGGCCCCAAACGGGCGGCCCATGTCCTGGTAGCGCGGAAGTGCGGACAGGACGGCGATGCACACCTCCTGTGCCACATCGTCCGCGACGTGGTAGTGGCCAGCCACCCGCCCCAACCGCGCCCGGCAGTACCGGACCACCATGGGGCGGATGTGCTCGATGAGCGACTCGATTGCGGCCTGCTGGCCACCAGCCGCGCGGCTGGTGAGGTCACGCAGGCGCGCGGGGTGCGCCTCGGCTACCCACGCACCCCGTCCGTCACCTGTCACGGGCCGAATGGAGCATCCCTCCGTCACGATTGCATGATGCCCACGTCAACGGGGGTTGATCTCATCCGGGCGGCAAAAGAAGGGTCACATTGATGCGCCGTCCGGCCACTCATCGTACATACACTACGGTGAGTAATCCATTGGATTACTCACCGTAGTGTTGCGTGTCTTGTCAGTGGGTGTGGCCGTGGCCATGCGAGTGGCCATGGCCGTTGGCCGGGGTCTCCTTCTCCGGCAGCTCGGCCACTGCGGCCTCCGTGGTGAGCAACATGCCAGCGATGGACGCGGCATTGGCCACGGCCGACCGGGTGACCTTGACCGGGTCGATGACACCTTGGGCGACCAGGTCGCCGTACTCGAGCGTCAGGGCGTTGAAGCCCTGGCCCCGCGGCATGTCAGCCACCTTGCTGACGACGACCCCGCCTTCCATGCCCGCGTTCTGCGCGATCCAGTAGGAAGGCGCGCTGAGGGCGGTGCGCACGACCCGCACCCCGATCGCCTC
>DASYYE010000340.1:0-2011 GCA_035946955.1 Streptosporangiaceae bacterium
TGGTACCAGATGGGCACGATCAGCGGACCGCGGCCCGGGCCTGCCGACACCGACAAGGCAGCGATGTGCGGCTCGGCCAAGAACAGCTCGCGGTCGCGTACGGACAACCTGCTATCCGCCATGAGCCTGAGCGTAGGTAGAGGCACCGACAATCCCGGGCGGGCGGCCTTCACCCGGCGCGGAAGTATCAGCCCTCCACGGGAGCCGTCAAGAGTTCCAAGATCCTTTAGCCGCGTCCCTCCGCACTCACACAAACCTCGCGCACACGGAGCCCGCACGGCCAAAGCATCTTGAAATTCCTGCGGACCACGCCGTTGACCGCTCCCGCTCCGGGCCGTGATCGGCGCCTGTCGGGTGAAGCCCACCAGGTGGGAGCCCACCGGCTCGGCACGGGAGGACCCGATGTCTACAGGGCTCGATCAGCGCGGATGGACGGCAGCTCAGCTGCTCAGCGTCCTCTGCCACCAGCCAGCGATCATGCAGTCACGTCGCGGCAAGCCCTGTCACTGGACGTGGGCTATGGCGTGGACCAACGAGCGCGAGGACCAGGACCACGCCGAGGCCCCGCGCGGCAAGTACGCCGCGTGCAGGGGCGGCGGCCTGGTGCCCGCTCCGGGATGCAGCTGCAACGGGACCGCGCACACCTGCCTACCGGTAGTCTGCACGGTGTGCAAGGGCACGGGGCTGGCCCGGCCGTCGTGCCATTAGCCTCGGTGAGCGGGGGCCTTTCACGGTCACTTGCGGCCATGCTGCCTCGCAGGTTAGACCGCATGTCAGGCCGAACGGCGCCAATTCCCAAGTTGACAGTCCGCACTGTCATCGCCAGCTCGCGGGATGAAGGCGGCGCGCGCCCATAGTAGAGTCTGCCGCGTGAGTGACGCCCGCGCTGACATCATTGGGTTGTCTGACTACGCCTACCAGCGCACCCGGAGTAGGCTCGCCGGGCTCACGGACGACGAATACTTCTGGGAGCCGGTGCCCGGCTGCTGTACGATCCGCAGAACAGATTCCGGCGACTATCGTGCTGATGATTCGGGCCGGCCCGGTAACCCGCCCTTCACGACTATCGCATGGCGGCTGTGGCACCTCATCGAAAACTACGGAGGGAAACGGAATCCGGAGTGGATGGGAGTGGAGCGACCGCCCGGCGGGTTTGAGAGGGATGACCCGGCGCCGGCAACGGCAGCGGAAGCCATTGCCGTCTTGGACCGTGCGTACGATTTCTGGCAGGACCTGCTCCAGGAGCTGCCCGCAGCTTCGTGGTGGGAGCCGTTGGGCCCCGTCGCTGGCCCATACGCTGAGAATGACAAGGCCTCGCTCGTGCTCCACCAGCTTGACGAACAGATCCACCACGGCGCCGAACTCGGCGTCCTGCGTGACCTGTACCTACATGACGCTACCAAATCCACCCGCTCTGCTGATCACAGCTGACAGCAACGGAGGCAGCAACCAGTCGAGGGGGATGACGCCGGTCGGCATTGGGTTACGCCCGTGAACGGCGACGAGGTCCGGGACGTGAGGTCCGCATGATCATCAACGGTTACGATGCGCGGCGCCCCTGCAGCCGGGCTCAGCGAGCAAGGTAGAGCTCGCCGTCGCGCTCGGTCACCTTCGCCCGCCCCAGCGGCAGCACCCGCGTGAACATGCGGTATCCGAAGTCGAGGCCGGGCACCTTGGCGAAAATCCCCTGTGGTCCCCGGACCATCCGGCCCGTCGTGACGTCGTAGGCCGAGCGGTGCCAGGGACAGACCAGACAGCCGTCCTTATCGATGCTGCCAGCCGCCAAGTCAGCGCCGAGGTGGCGGCACCTGCGGGTGACCGCAAAGTACCGCCCACTGACGTTCCCCACGGCATAGTGGCCCACGCCCACCACCTTGCCCGGGGGCAGGTCAGCAGGTGCGCCAATCCGCTGCTCTTCGCTCATCGCCCTCCTTCCGCAGCTCGCCGCACCGCCCCGGCCAGCCCGCCCAGGGCGCGGTCCCGCCGTCAAGGGCGTTCTGCGGCAGCGGGC
>DASYYE010000341.1:0-9029 GCA_035946955.1 Streptosporangiaceae bacterium
CTCCGGGTGGCGGCTGTGGGGTGGCTGCCGGGGGCCGGCCCGGCTGCCACGCCACCTGAGACAGGTGCGGGGTGGTCAGCGACTAGCGCTGACGCTCACCCGGCAAGGCGTTGCCCAAGCCACATGTGCCCAGCTGAACCCCCCACCTGCTCGGTCATCTGCTTCGCACTGGAGCAGAAGGTGGCGACGATCTTTCCTGTCCCGGCGTTCTGCGGCGATGGTGCGTAGCCCGGGTCGGTCTTGACCACGACGATGCCGGCGTACTTGCCGTTGATCGTGGCACCCGACTTAGTGATCTTGCTGGAGACGATCACCCCCATGTAGCTGGGGACAGTGGGCGGAGGCGGCGGGCTGGCACCACTGCTGGTGGTCCAGTTGGCGCTGCATATGTTGGCTGGCGTCTGCGTTGGCAGGGTGGTAGTTCCCACGAAACCCTTGAACGCTGCCGGGGCGCTGCCACCGGACAGCTTGTTGAGCAGGTCCCAGTTCTTGTTCCACCAGTTGACGGTCGTGGCCGGCCCGGCAGCCGCCACCGTGAGGTCCCCGAGCGTGAACACCCCACGGCTCGGGAAGGCGAACACTGTCGCCGTCGTGCTTGCGCTCGAACCCTGGTAGAAGGCGTCGCCACCGAAGGTGGCACTGACAGTCTCCGGGCCAAGCCCGACGGTGACGGATGGGATCGTGCAGGTGACATTGCCTAGGGCGTCCGTCAGCCCGGTGCAGTGCTGTGAGCCGACCGAGAGCGTGACGGTCTCGGGTGGGTTGGGGGCGGCTGCGCCGGGGTCGCCGTCAGAGTCGTTCGCCCCGTCTTCGAGGAGGGTGGCCGTCAGTGTCGTGCCGAACGCACCCGCCAAGATCACCGTCGGGCCGGTGTAGGTCGTTGTTGTCTCTTCCGGTGCGATCGTGAACGGTTTGCTGTCACTGCTCGGGAGATAGAAGCTGTCCCCGCTGAACGAGACGCTGACCGTGGTCGGCCCCGCATGGGTGGGCGTGATCGAACACGAGGCGGAACCGGATCCGTCTGTCGTCGTGGCGCAGGACTCACCCGTGCCGAGCGCGAACGTGACCTGCTTGCCGGGGATCGGCGCGCCGCCGTCCGGGTCCGTCAGCGTTGCCGACGCGGTGAAGGCGTCGTGATAGTGGGTGACCACCGGCCCGTTGTAGCTGAGATGGCTCTCCTCCTGGTTCACCGTGAACGGTGTGGAGGCGCCCGACGGGTCGTAGACTCCGTCGCCGCCGAAGGCCGCCTGCACGGAGTACCCGTTGCCGGGCAGGTCAGCAGGGGTGACCGTGCAGCTCGCGAAGCCGTTCGCGTCGGTGGTCCCGGAGCAGCTTTCGGCGCCGAGGGTGAAGCTGATGCTCTCCCCCGCCACCCCTTGTGAGGTGAGTTGGCTGGTCAGCGTCGCCGACAGGGTGACGGGGTCGTTGTAGTCGCCGCTGACCGGCCCGTTGTAGGTGGTGGTGGTCGGGATCTTGCGGTAGGTGAACTGGTCGCTGGGCGAGGTGTTGCTCGTCCCCGCTGCAGTGGTCGCGGTCACATCCACGGTCCCCTCGCTCTCGGCAGGGCTCACCGCCTGGATGTGCGTTGAATTGATCCAGGTGACGTTCGGCGACGCGGTGTTGCCGAAGTTGACGGTTGTCCCCCCGTTAGCGAACTCGGAGCCGAAGATGTCGACGGTGGTGCCGCCGGTCACTGGGCCCTGCGTCGGAGATATCGACGTGATCTGGGGGTCGTGGAAGGTGAACTGGCCGAGCCGCGTTGCCCACAGCGGGCCGTTGTTGAAGTTCGGGTTGCAGCCGGCGCTGCAGCCGCCGAACTCCTGTGCGGTCCAGACGTCATTGTTGTTGGCCGGGTCCTGCTGGGTGCCGGAGTAGTCGCCCCACCGGCCACCGCCATAGGCGATGTCGCCAGCTGCGAGGTCGACCCGCTGCAGGACGGATGGGAGCGGGATCCCGCTCCCATCGATCGCCGCCGTGGCGAACGACGTCGAACTCGAGATCGTGAAGCCGAAGAACACGTGGCCGGCGTTGTCCTTGCTCACCGACGGGTTGATCCGGTACGTGCCGTCGGTCCCGAGGTCCGTGTCGGTGCTAATGCTGTTGCTGCCGAGGTCCACCTCGACGAGCCGCGTGCAGTCACGGGTCGCCGTGTCCGGGTTCGGGAACTGGGGGGTGCAGCCATCAGTGGCGACCGCCCAGAGGTCGTTGCCCTGCACCATCGCTGACTGGAAGTTCTGTTTGTCGCCAGCGAGGTTCCCGCCCTGCGCCACCGGAGTCGGGGGCGAGGTCTGGTTCGCCATGGAGATGGTGGTGACGTTGCCGGTGAAGTTGACGTTGTTCGCGTTCGGCGTGCCGGTGATCCGGATCACCTTCATGGAGTTGTTCGAGGACTGCTGCCCGTCCCAGACCACGTACTGCGTGTTGTCCGAGGTGCTGGCGTTCACCGGTGTCGTCGGCATCGAGTCGAAGGCGTAGGTCGAACCGGAGCTGTCGTTGTAGATGGCCGGGGTGATCGTGTTGCCCGCGACTGCGTCAGACTTCTGGACGACGATGATGTTCTCCTGCTTGAACTGGGTTCCCGAGCCGCACTTGCAGCCGTACTCGTTCACGGCGAGGGTGATCTTGTCACCGGAGAACCCGAGCTTTTCCTGGTCCTGCAGGTCCTGCCCGTCGTTGAGGTAGTCATACACCGTCCAGCCGGTCGCCGGGTCGCTCGAGATAGCGAGCGAGATGCCCATGTGCGTCCAGTTGTTGGCGCCGCAGCCCGCGTTCTGGCAGACCATTTCTGTTGCGTAGAAGTCGCCGGTCGTCGGGTCGAAGAGGATCTTCGGGTCGGTCAGGCCGACGCTCTGGTTGGGTGGCTGGAACACCGCTGTCAGCGCGTACGAGTTCAGCAGGTTGCCGCCGCGGTCGAAGACGAAGATGTTGTTGTTCACGTCATTGACGATCTCGGTCGTGCCCGCTGCCATCTGGGTGTCCGGCGGCTCCGCACCATTGCAGCTGTTCCCGCTCACGGTGCAGGTGTTCGCGAAGGTCGCGCCCGTCAGGGACTCCAGAGTGGCGAAGTTCCCGGTCTCGGTGCGCGGGGCGGGTGCCCCCGACCGCCCTCTCGGGCGGTTGTCCGAAACCACGCGCGGCAGTCTGCGCGTCGCCTTTCCCCCGCCGAAGCCGGGCGGGGGCTGCCCATCGGCGTCCTGCCTGCCATGGACCTTCGCCTGCATAGGCACGTTAGGGAGCACCCCTGGGTGAAGTTGTTTCGGCAGGCGCACCTTCCTCGGCGCGGCCCGCTTCCCGGCGTGGGCCGCGCCGGCGCTGACGGCCGCCGACAGCCGTGAGACGCCCCGGCCGGCCAGCCCGTTACTCCCGTTGGCCGGCCGTTGCGCGATGGCCTGACCCGCTGCCGTCGCAGCGCTGGCGCTCGGAGAGGCAAGGCCAGCCAGTGAAGTGGTCAACGTCACAAGTGAGGCGGCCAGCCCTATGAAGACGTAGCGGCGGCGCGCCCGGCGTTCTTGGTGAGACATGTGCATCCTCCGTGGTCAGCGGGGTCTGTCACTTCCAGGTGCCGGGGTCAGATAGGGGTCATCGGAGCAGGTGCGGGGGATGTGACCTGCTCTGCCCTGGGTAACGTCACGGGACGACGGTGCCTGTGACCGGGGGCCTTCGCGCCACGGAGGCACCCTGGTATTTGGGCTTGAGGGGTATTGGGCTCGAGGCCGGCCTACTGGGCAGTGCGGCGGGCGGAGCGCCGGGCCGTGTTACGGGGCTACCGCCGTCTTCTGCCCGTTGCCCCACGCTGCGCCTGCGCCAGGCGTGGCTGACCGCAGTGCGCCGGGCAACTGGCTGCGGGAGCTGATCGAGAGCTTCTGGTAGGCGTGGCGCAGGTGACCTTCCACGGTGTTGAGGGTCACGAACAGCGCCTGGGCGATCTCGGGGTTGCTCAGACCGTCCGCGGCCAGCTCGGCGGCGCGCCGCTCACTGGCTGTCAGCGCCTCCAGCCCGGTCAGGACGACTCGCCGGGGCCTGGCGCCGGTGGCTTGCAGCTCGGCAGATGCCCGCTGTGCGAGCCGGGTGGCGCCGCAGTGGTGCGCCAGGTCCAGCCCGCTGCGCAGCGGTGTCCGTGCGGCAACGCGCTGGTTGGCGCGCCGCAGCGCCGCCCCGAGTTCGACCAGGGCACGGGCGTGCTCCAGCCCTGCACCGGCCCCTGCCAGCACATTGACGGCCTCACGCAGGTCGCTCAGCCCCTGCTCGCCACCTCTGAGCACGCCGCGCGTGCGCAGCGCTATCCCGGCCGGGCGTGACAGGCCAGCCCTCCGGGCGTCGGCAAGCTCGTTGCCCACCAGCCACAGCGCCTGACCGGGGTCCTGGGCCGCTATCGCGAGTGCGAGCGCCGAACTCCAGCAGGTGCCGGCGTCTCGCAGGTGCAGGGCTTCATAGGTGCCCGCGGCCGCCTGCAGTTCGGCCCCGGCGGTGCCGAAGTCCCCGGCGGCGAGCGCGAGCCGCCCGCGAACCTCGTGCAGCATCGCCCCGCTCGCGGTCCGTGCGAAATCAGGGGCAAGCTCGGTCCCGGTGGCGAGCGCGGCGACGTCGGCCAGCCCGGGCCGCTCTATCAGGGCATCGGCACCGTAGAACAGCGTGGTGGGAATCCCAAACGCCAGGCCGTGCTCCTGCGCGGACTCGGCAACTGTGCGCACATCGGTCTCGGCGCCGACCAGATCTCCCTGGCGCGCTCTGACCGCGGCGCGCACGCTGGCGGCGACCGCCAGCCCCACCACCCAGCCGCGCGACCGTGACAGATCAAACAACCGGCCGGCCAGTGCCTCCGCTCGTGCCAGCTCGTCCAGTATCACGAGGCCGAACAGGGCCTGCGAGGCCATCAACGGGCCGGAGTCGAACCGGTCGAGCAAGCGGCCCTGGTCGAGCGCGTGGTCGAGCAGTGCCAGCGGCCTGTCCCCACGCTCCCCGCGCCAGGCGAGGACAGACGCGAGCAGCCCAGCGAGCATGCTCGACGCGGCGTCTGCTTCGCGGGCGGCACTCAGCAGCTCACCCAGCCGGCGGTCGAACTCGCCCACCAGGTGGGGGTCGTAAGCCGAGAACCCCGCCCACCAGGTCTGCAGGCGCGCGACGGCCGCGCGGGAGGGCTCATCCAGCTGTACCGGATGGTCCGCCAGCGCCTCCAGTGCCTCGCGGGCGACCGCCGCGCCAGCATCCCACTGGCCAGTGAGCACCAGCAGCTCCGCGAGGTCGGCCGCGACAGCCGCCCGCACGGCTGGGCCGGTGGTGGACTGCAGTGACTCGTGCAGGTGCGCCGCTGCCGCCGGGTCACCCAGCAGCTTCTCGGACCGGCCCAGGTCATGCAATAGCGCGGCGCGCAAGCTCACATCCGCGGTCTCGGTCAGCGCTCGCCGCAGGTAAGCAGCCGCGCTCTCGGGTGCGCCGCGGGCTACCGCCCGGGCGGCGGCTGCCCGCAGCCGCTCCACCACCTCACGCGACCCGGCTGGCTCACATACCAGCAGGTGCGCGCACACCGCGTCCATGTCCGCGCCTTCGGCGGCCAGCAGCCGCGCCGCCTCGGCGTGACGCATCCCCCGGCTTGCGCCGGGGATGTCATCGTGCACCGCCCTGCGCACGATGGGGTGCACGAACCGCAATGGTGTGCCCGGTTCGAACACCCCGATGCCCGCCAGCCCATCCGCTGCCGCGGCGGCGTCCGTGAGCTCGATCCCGGCCAGTGCCGCGGCATGCCGCAACTGTGCGCCATCCCCCAGGACCGCGGCTGCCCGGGCAAGCTCTCCGGCCGCTGGCCCCAGCCGCGCGACCCGCAGCGTGACCGCCTGCGCGACCGACCGGGGGCCCAGGCCCGCCACCTGGTCGGCACCTGGCTCGTCAGGGCCGGTACCGTCCGCTCGCAGGCTCTGGACCAGCTCCCGGAGCAGGAATGGGTTGCCACCAGTCACCGCGTGGCACGCCGCGGCGAACCGCTCCGCGGGCGCCACGCCGAACTCCCCGGTCAGCAGTGCCCGCACGCCCGCCCGGCTGAGCGCAGCCGGGCTCGCCAGGTGGCCGGCAGCGACCTGCTCGAGGCGGGCAAGACGGTCCGTACCGTCCCCGGCCTCGCCCGTCCGCCACGAAAGCGCCAGCGCGACCGGCAGTCCGGTCAGCCGTTCCGCCAGGTACAAGACCAGGCGCAGTGACGCCTGGTCGGCCCACTGCAGGTCATCGACCGTGACCAGCAGCGGTCTGGCCCCACTCGCATTCACCGCCAGCCAGTAAAGGCCATGGACCACCGCGAAAAGTGAATCGCTGCCCGGTACCGGCGGTGTGGCATCAGCCCAGCCCTCGAGCGCGGTCAGGGCCCGCCGCGCCGCCCCGGTAAGCAGACTCTCCCGCTCTGGCCCATCGGCGCCAGCGAGCAACCGTTCAAACAGTTGCCGCGCAACCCCAAACGAGAAATCACTTTCCAGTTCCCCGCCACGACCGGTCAAGACCCGCATTCCCGCCCGGAGCGCGCGCTCCTGCGCCGCGCCCAGCAAAGCGGTCTTGCCGATCCCCGCCGGGCCGGTGACCAGCGCTACCCCACCGCAGCCGACCCGGGCCCCGGCAAGCAAGGCTTCCAGCCGCGCCAGTTCATCCTCACGCTCTAACAAACCACCCGGCACCAACACACCCTGCCCGCTCCCGCCCTATCCCAGCCCCTCCCGGCATTATTCACGGTGCGGCACTGTGTGGAAATCCCCTCGGGACACCGTGAAAGGGCTAATCAGCGCTGCTGGGCATGTGGGCCTTCCCCCGAATCGGCGCAAAGCCCACATCCAGCCCAGTTAGCCAGTCCGGCCAACCACGGCCCGGCTGCGGTCCCGGTGCCTGGCATCAGGGCAATACGGCGACCCGGGTGCGGTGCGCTACGAGGCGCGCCGAGAGACCCCTACAGCGCGGTGTTCAGCCGGGGCGGCCACGTGTCGGTCAGCGTGGTGTCGGAGTACTCCTCGCGACGCCTCGGCCGCCGTGTCACCTGGACCTGGCGGCGGCGTGTGGCAACCAGGCGTGGGGGCTCGAGGGCCTTCGCCTGCGGGGGGGTTGGGGAGTCCGTATAGGTGGCCATCGGATGGTTTCTCCCCACCAGGTGGGTTCCTTGAACCCTCCAACTTGTTCCCGCCCCGGACGCTCCTGCCGCATGCCCACAGGCGGAGGGCGAGTGACTGGAGGGATCACCAGTGGAAACTGTGGCCAAACCGGGACAAAATGACCGTATCTGGAATGTATTATAGGCACGCCATGTCGTCATTTGTGGTTTGACAACTAACACCAACTGAGCGGCTCCCCTCATATTGGAAGTCCGCAGCCGAGCTCTGATGGTGGTGAGCCCATGTTGAACCCTGCCCAGGTCCGGGAGGGCGGTGCGCGCAGGCATCCCGGGGTCCAGGAGTCGGCCACGCGCCGCATTCCGCCGCCACCACCGGCGCAGCCACCGTCGGGCCGGCCACCACAGCGGCAGACAGCACCGGGCCAGCCAGCACCGGGCGAGTCACCGGCAGGCCGGCCCGCACGGGGCCAGCTACGCGGGTCACTGAGCCCCCCAGCGGCGTCAGTGGTTCAGCCGGTCACCGTCGAAATAGCCAAAGGCGAGATGCTGACCCGCGTCGGCCTGCGCAGCCTGCTGGAAGCCTGCCCGGACGTCACCGTTGTCGGGGAGGCAACGGACGCCTCCAGTGCAATCGAGGTCGGGCTGCGGATCCGCCCGCGGGTGCTCATCATCGACGTGCAGGCCGACCCCGCCGACGCGATCGCCATCATCGCCGCGTTCCACACCAGGCTCCCGGAGACCCAGGTCATAGTGCTGGGCACCAACCTGACCGACGAACTGATCTTCGGGAGTGTGAGCGCGGGAGCCGTCGGCATCCTGTTGCGTGACTGCGACCCGCAAGACCTGGTGGACGCCGTGCGGGCGGTCAGTGCGGGCCATGCCGCGATCGCGCCCTACCCGGCGAGGCGGCTGGTGGACTGGCTGGTAGGGATCGACGTGGACCGTGCCCGCCAGGCCGAGGCGCTGCTGGCCCGCCTGTGCGACCGTGAGCGGGAAGTGCTCGAGCGGATGGCCCAGGGCCTGTCCAACGTGGAGATCGCCCGTGCGCTCTACATGAGCGAGGGTGCGGTCAAGGCCCACATCAGCCACATCCTGTCGAAGCTGGGCTGCACGAACCGGGTCCAGGCGGTCACGTTGCTGCGCGATTCCCGGCTGCCGCACTAGAGGGCCGGGGCCAATGGCCAGCCGCTTTTGGCTGTTACGCCCGCGACCCGGACAGCGGCGGCTTCTACACGGTTGGGCTGCTGGTGCTCACCCTGTCGGGCACCCAGATCTCCGCCATGACCCGTTTCGACCCGGCCACCTTGCCCAGGTTCGGGCTCCCCGTGAGCCTCGCGGACTGAAGGCGCAGCCGCACCGGCCCGTCAGGATGCACAGGGTTATGACCTGCGGGTATGGCCGGACAGGCGAACGGCCGGGCAGGAAAGGCGCATGATGGAGTAATGAAGGCATCCCGCGCCGCAGCCCCGCGCTTCCTGCCCGGCAGCCCGTTCAAGCCCCCCGCTCCGGCGCCCCCGGCCGAACCGTTCGCCGTCCACGACCAAGTGACGCACGACAAATTCGGGCTGGGCGTCATCCTCGCGGTGGAGGACCACGCCGTGCTGGTCGACTTCCGCCCGGAGCGACGGCGGATCCCGCTCCCGTGTGCCAAGCTCACCAAGCTGTGACGTCCCCCAGCCGGGCGTACTTACGGAAAGGGGCAGGCCCACGGACCGTGGGCCTGCCCTTCCTGGTGGCTGTCCGCCAATGCGGGCAGCCAGCGTGACCGAACCTGCTAGAGCGGCTGGACCTGCTCGGCCTGCGGGCCCTTGGGCCCCCGGCCGACCGTGTACTCAACCCGCTGGTTCTCCTGGAGGCTGCGGTAGCCGTCAGCCTGGATAACCGAGTGATGAACGAAGACATCGTCGGTGCCGTCGTCGGGAGCGATGAACCCGTATCCCTTGTCGGC
>DASYYE010000342.1:0-24434 GCA_035946955.1 Streptosporangiaceae bacterium
CCACGCTCGACGACCCGGCCCGCGTACATGACCAGCACCTCGTCGGCGAAGTAACGGGCCGAGGCGATGTCATGGGTGATGTAGAGCAGCGCGAGCGCGAACCGGCGGCGCAGGTCGTTGAGCAGACTCAGCATCTCGAGCCGGATGGAGACATCCAGCATGGACACTGGCTCGTCAGCGAGCAGCACGTCCGGCAGCGCGGCCAGCGCCCGGGCGAACGAGACCCGCTGACGCTGACCGCCGGACAGCTCGTGGGGGTACTTGCGCAGGAACTGCCCGGCGGGGACGAGGCGCACCTGGTTCAGCAGGGCGGTGACCCGGCCGGCCATCTCCGTCTTGCTGGCCCGGCCCTGGTGCAGCCTGACCGGCCGTTCGAGGTGGTATTGCACGGTGTGCACCGGGTTCAGCGAGGCGAACGGGTCCTGGAACACGAGCTGGACCTTGCTCTTGTGCTGGCGGAAGGCCCGGCGGCCGGCGAGGTCGACGGGCTTGCCATCGACGCGGACCTCGCCAGACGTGGGGCGCTCCTGCCCGGCCAGCAGCTTGGCGACACTCGACTTGCCCGACCCGCTCTCACCCACCAGGGCGACCACCGTGCCCAGGCGGAGCCCGAACGAGACATCGCGCACCGCGTGGACGGTGTGGCCACGCCCGAGCCGGAAGTCCTTGCACAGACTGACCGCCTCCAGCGCGAGCCGCCCGGTGGCTGCCGCGTCGCTGCTGACACTGCCGTTGACACTCATGGCGTTGGCTCCCCCGTGCTCAGGGCCTCCGGAGCGTCGACGGTGTCCGGTGACTGCGGGGCGGGAGTGTCCGGCGTGACAAAGGGGCAGGCTGTCACGTGCACGAATCCGCTGGACCGGACCGGGACGAGGCTCATGTCCACACTGCTGCACGTGTCCCGGCGGTAGGAGCAGCGCGGCTGGAAGGGGCAGCCGGGCGGCAGGTGGCGCGGGTCGGGCGGCGACCCGGGGATCCCGGCCAGCTCACGCCGCGGGCCGTGCAGCGACGGGAAAGAGCCGAGCAGCCCCCTGGTATAGGGGTGCGCCGGTTCGTGGTGGACCTCCACCGCTGTCCCGGTCTCCATGAGGCGGCCTGCGTACATCACCGCGATGCGGTCGGCGATTTCGAGGAGCAGGGACAGGTCGTGGGTGATGAACAGGACTGCGAAACCAAGGCGCTCCCTGAGCTCCGCGATCTGGGCGAGGATGTCACGCTGCACGACCACGTCCAGGGCGGTGGTCGGCTCGTCCATGATGACGACCTCTGGGTCCGCCGCCAGCGCCATGGCGATCATCACGCGCTGCCGCATGCCGCCGGAGAGCTGGTGGGGGTAGCTGCGCAGTCGCGAACGCGGGATGCCGACCAGGTCGAGCAGGGAGCTGACCTTCTCCAGCGTCTCCTCTCTGGACAGGCGCAGGTGGGCAGTGACCGCGTCGAGGAGCTGGTCGCGGACGGACAGCACCGGGTTCAGCGCGTTCATCGCGCTCTGGAACACGATGGCGACCTCACGCCAGCGCAGCCGTTGCAGGCCGTCGGCGTCCAGCCGGAGCACGTCTGTTGGCTCCTCCGCCCGCCGCCCGTGGTAGCGGACGCTGCCGCTGGTGATGAGCGCGGGTGGCCGCAGCAGGCGGCAGGCTGCGTAGGCGAGGGTGGACTTCCCGGACCCGCTCTCGCCCGCGAGCCCCACGACCTCGCCGACGTGCAACTGGAGGTTCACCTGGCTGACGGCCCGCACGTCCCCGCCGGGGGTGCGGTAGGCGACCGAGAAGTCCTCGATGTCCAGCAGCGGCCGCGCGTTCATCGGCGCTCCTCGGTGAGCACGGGCGTGGGATCGGTCGGCCGCACCCGTCGCCCCGAGACTCGGCTGGCGGCGCTCGCGTCGCGCAGCCGCGGGTTGCCGAGCTCGTCGATGCCGGTGTTGAGCAGCACCAGCGCGGTGCCCATGAGCGCGACGGCCAGGCCCGGTGGCACGAACCACCACCACGCGCCGAGTTGCAGCGCCTGCTGGCTCTGTGCCCAGTAGAGCATCGTGCCCAGGCTCCAGCTCGACAGGTCGGCCAGCCCGATGAACGCGAGCGCGACCGAGGCGCCGATCGCGTACAGCACGGTGTTGACGAAGCTGGCGGCGATCAGGCTCATCTCATTGGGCACGATCTCGAACACGATGATCCGCCAGGTGCTCTCGCCGGTCTCGCGGGCGGCGGCCACGAAGTCGCGGTTGCGGATGGCCAGCGTCTGCGCGCGGATGACCCGCGCACCCCAGGCCCAGCCGAGCAGGCTCAGCACCACAATGGTGGCGGCCTGGCCACCACGACGGTAACCAAGCAGCACGATCAGCAGCGGCAGCGACGGGATCACCAGGAACACGTTGCTCACCAGCGACAGGAACTCGTCCCACAGGCCACCGAGGAACGCGGCTGTCACGCCCACGATCACTGACAGCGCCGTGGCCACGACCCCAACGATGAACGCCAGTTCCAGGGTCAGCCGGATGCCAACCAGGAGCTGGGAAAACACGTCCTGGCCGCTCTGGGTGGTTCCCAGCAGGTGGGCGGCGTCCGGTGGGTTCAGCGCCAGGGCCGGGTCGGGGCTGGCGAACGAGGGGTCGTAGGGGCTGAACAGCGGCCCGATGACCGCGACCAGCACGAAGAAGCCGAGCAGGACGGCTCCGGCCTTGGCCTTGAGCGGCAGGCGGCGCCAGTAACTCCGCGGCTCGGGTTGGTCTGCCAGTACGACGGGCTCGGCGACGATCGGCAGCGCGGTGGTCATCAGCCTGCCTCCCGTGCCCGGGCCCGCGGGTCGGCGACCACGACCACCATGTCGACGACGAGGTTCGCGAGCAGGACGGCAAAGGTGATCACCAGGAAGATCGCTTGCATCAGCGGGTAGTCATTGGATGTCACCGCGTTGAGCAGTAAGAGCCCGATGCCGGGGTAGGAGAAGACGATCTCCATGATGATCGCGCCGGAGACCACGAAACCAAGCGCGAGGCCGAACCCCTGGAGTTGGGGCAGCAGCGCATTGCGCGCGGCGTAGGTGTATATGACGCGACGGTTGGACAGCCCCTTGGCCTGGGCGGCGACCACGTAGTCCTCGCCGAGCGTGGTGACCATGACATTGCGCATCTGCAGCATCCAGCCCGCCACGGACGTTGCCACGATGGTCAGGGCCGGGAGCAGCGAGTGGTAGACCGCGCTGCTGATAAATGCCCAGTGCCAGCCCGGCACCAGTCCGTAACCATAGCCCTGGCCGGTCGGGAAGATGTGGGCATTCAGCGCCAGCACCTCGATGAGGATCAGCGCGAGGAAGAAGTATGGGATCGCCTGCAGGAACATGAGACCCGGCAGCCACCTGTCGAGCCAGCCGCCGTGCCGCCAGCCAGCCACGATGCCAAGCACGGTGCCGAGCAGGAACGCGATCACGGTGGCGGTGCCGACCAGGGCGACCGTCCACGGGATGGTCTGGGCGAGCAACGTGGACACCTGCGCGGGGTACTGGGACACGTCCGTACCGAAGTTGAGGGTGAACACGTCGCCCAGGTAGGTCCAGTACTGGTGCCAGAGCGAGCCGGCGTGGCCCACCCCGAGCATCGCCTGCAGCGCGTGGTACGCCGCTGGCTGGAGGCTGGGGAACTTGGCCATGATCGTGGCGACCGCGTTGCCCGGCATCGCGCGGGGGATGAAGAAGTTTGCGGTGAGCGCCACCCACGCCGCGACTAGGTAGAACGTCAGGCGCCGCAGCACGAAGGTCATTGCTTGTCCTAGTGGGTCGGCAGGCGGGTCGCGGTGCCGGGCGGGCAGCCGCAGCTGGCGCGCAGCACGAGTTCGGTCGGCAGCACCTCCACCCGCTGGCGCAGGCCGGGGGTGGTGATCCGGTCGAGCAGGCGGGCGCATGCCCGCTCCCCCAGCAGCTGCATGGGCTGGTGGACCGTGGTGAGTGGGGGGTCGGACAGGCTTCCCGGGTAGATGTCGTCGAAGCCGACGACGGCGATCTCCTCGGGCACGCGCACGCCCGCCCGGTTGAACGCCTGGAGTACCCCGATGGCCATCTGGTCGTTCGCGCACACCACCGCGTCGGGCAAGCCCTCGCCCCGGTTGGCCAGCAGCGTCTCCCCTGCGGCGACTCCGCTGCGGACGCTGAACACCCCCAGGTAGGAGCCAACGACCCGGCAACCCGGGTGGGCGTGCACCACCTGCTCCAGCGCCAGCCGCCGCTCGCGGACGTCACACACGTGGGGCGGCCCGTCCACGTGGAACAGCCGCCGCCTGCCATGGTCCGCGACCAGATGGCTGACGAGCGCGGCCGAACCAGCGCGGTTGTCCACCGCGACCACGTCCAGTGCCCGCTCCTGCGGCGAGCCGGCGATAACCACGACGGGAACCTTCTCGGCCAGCTGGGCAATGAGCGGAGTCGCGATCACACCCTCGACCATCAGCAGGCCGTCGACCTTGCCGGTCAGCGACCGCAGCCGGGGGAAGTCCCACTCCTCCTGCCCGCGGAGGTAGTTGATCAGGAGCGACCAGCCGTGCCCCCGGATGCCCGCACCCGCGCCCCGGACGATCTCGTCGTAGTACAGCAGGCTCATGTTCTCGATGTCGTTATGCATGGATTCGCGCTCCACGCAGACGATGCCGACGATCTCCTTGCGGCGGCGTGACAGGCTCTGGGCAGCGCCGTCGGGGACATAACCGAGTTGCTCGATGACCTCCCGCACGCGGTCGCGGGTGGACTCTCTGACCCGGTCCTGGCCGTGCACCACCCTCGAAACGGTTGCGGTGGAGACACCGGCGAGGCGGGCGACGTCGTAGAGGGTTACCACTCAGAGCTCCTGGGGATATGACCCCTTAGATCACGATCTAACCGCTTACATCAGCCGATCTAAGCGCTTACAGTAGGGGTCACGCCTACAAGCGTCAACGATTTCCATCGTCTCGGCCATGGGATTGATGGGTTGTTAACACCCGCGAGGAGGATGGATGACGACAGCCGACCCTGGTGCCCCCGCAGCCCTGACCTTTCCCGAGGGCTTCGTGTGGGGCGCGGCAACAGCCGCCTACCAGGTCGAGGGAGCAGTTGGTGAAGACGGCCGTGGCGTGTCCATCTGGGACACGTTCAGCCACACACCCGGCAATGTGAAGGGCGGGGACACCGGCGACGTCGCCTGCGACTCCTACCACCGCTACACCGAGGACGTGGCGCTGCTGGCGTCCCTGGGGCTGGACTCATACCGGTTCTCGGTGTCCTGGCCACGGGTCCAGCCGGGCGGCCGCGGCCCGGTCAACCAGCGGGGCCTCGACTACTACCGGGCTTTGCTGGACTGCCTCGGCGAACACGGCATCACCGGCAGCCTCACGCTCTACCACTGGGACCTGCCGCAGGAACTCCAGGACGAGGGTGGCTGGGCGGTCCGTGACACCGCGGAGCGTTTCGCCGAGTACGCGGCGATCGTGGCGGACGCGCTCGGTGACCGGGTCGCCCGGTGGATCACGCTGAACGAACCCTCGGTGGTGGCCGACAACGGCCACCGCAACGGCGACCACGCACCCGGGCTGCGCGACCCCAGGGCTGCCACTGCCGTCACACACCACCTGCTGCTCGGCCACGGGCTGGCCACACGTGCCCTGCGCGACCGAGTGCCCGGGGGGACACCTGTCGGCATCACGCTCAACCTGAACCCGGTCTACGCGCTGGGCGAGGGCGACCCGGACGCCGTCGAGCGAGCACGGGAGACCACCGATGCCGAAGCGAACGGCATGTACCTCATGCCAGTGCTGGACGGGCGCTATCCCTCGCAGGCCAGGCAGGCGATGCTGCCGCCGGACTCCCTCATCGCCGGACCAGACATGGCGACGATCAGCCAGCCCATCGACTTCCTCGGCGTGAACTACTACTCCCCCTCCCACCTGCGCGCGGGCGACCCGGCTGACCTCAGGCTCGGCGAGGAGCCGGCCAACTGTGGCGTGCCGGGTGTCGTGGCGTACACCCCGCCCACGCTCGAACGGACCACGATGGGCTGGCCGGTCTACGCCGAAGGCCTCTACGACCTGCTGATGAGGGTCTCGAAGGACGCGCCGGGCCTGCCGCTGTACGTGACCGAGAACGGCCGCGCCGCCGAGGACTACGTGAACCCCGACGGCGAGGTGAACGACCCCGAACGCGTCCGCTACCTCCACCAGCACCTGGCGGCAGCGGCCCGCGCCACCCGGGACGGCGCGGGCCTGGCCGGCTACTTCGTCTGGTCGCTGCTGGACAACTTCGAGTGGGCCTACGGCTACCAGAAGCGTTTCGGGATCGTCTATGTGGACTTCCCCACCCAGCAGCGCATACCCAAGGCAAGCGCCCGGTTCTACGCACAGGTCGCCGCCACCAACACCGTGCCGCCGCTACCCACCGTATGGCCACGGTGACCCGCTGACCGGGCACACGCGGTGGGTCAGTTCGGTGGCGTTCGGTGCGCCGAGGGTGGGCGGCCGGTCCTGCTGACAGGCAGCAGTGACCGCACCGTCGCGGTCTGGGAGGTCGCGTCGGCCACCTGCACCGCCTCTCACCCCGGGTCGCGCATCCGCGGGCTCCGGCCGGGCGTGTGGCCAAGGGCGCGACGGAAGACATCCACGAACGCACTGGTCGTTGACCAGCCGCAGCGGTGGCCGACGGTGGTCACGGGCAGCCCTTCGGCAAGCAACCGCAGCGCGAGGTGCAGCCGCAACTGGGTGCGCCACTGCGGGAACGTCATGCCCATCTCCTGGCCGAACAGGCGGGTAAGCGTGCGATGGCTCACCCCGGCCGCCGCGCCTAGCTGAGCCAGGCCCCGCCGGTCCGCTGGGTCGTCCAGGAGGAGACCGCAGACCGCGGCCAATCGTGGATCCCGGGCGGAGGGCAGGTGGATGCCCTGCTGGGGCGTGGTGCGCAACTGGTCGAGCATCACCGACCGCAGCCGCGACCGGGCCGGTGACTCCTCCAGTGGGTCGCGGGTGTAAGCGATGATCAACTCGCGCAGCAGTGACCCCACGACGAGGACGGCCGGCCTGGTGAGCCGCAGCGGGTTCGCCTGTCCGGGCAGCCCGACGGTGTGCAGCACTGTCGCGCCGTACGCCCGGTGCTCGTGCATGGTGCCGACGGGCACCCAGATCGCCCGGGTGGCTGGGGCGATCCACGTGCCCGCGTCCGTTGTCACCGACAGCACGCCCCGGCTGGCATAGACGATCTGGTTTCCGTCGTGACGGTGGGCGTCGATGGCGGTGCCGCCGGCCAGCCGGCGCGACAGGGTGACAGCCGGCTCGGTCTGGCGAGTTTCCGACATAAATCGGCAGTTTATCGGAAGCGGTCGTGGGTGGTCCTGGCCGATCCTGGTGCGGTAGCCGGATCACCGCGCCCGGAAGGAAACCACCATGGCAGTTGCGCTGTCGGTCGATGCCCGCCTGCTGGGGCACAGCCGGGACTTGCGCCTGCTGATGGGTGGGCGGGCCATCTCCGAGCTGGGCAACGCCATCGCCGCGGTCGGCGCAGCGGTGCAGGCGTACAGGATGACGCACTCCTCCATTGCCGTGGGCGTCCTCGGGATGGCTGCGGCCGTGCCGATGGTGACCGGCATGCTCGCTGGCGGCGCGATCGCCGATGCCATGGACCGTCGCATGATCATCGTCGCCACGCAGGCGGCCACTGGGCTGGTCGTCGCGGGCCTCGCGCTCAATGCGGCATCCGGCCACCCGCAGCTATGGCTGCTGTTCCTGCTGGCCGCCGCCAGCGGCGCGGCGGCTGGGCTGGGTGCCCCGGCCCGGTGGGCCGCTGTCCCCGCCCTGGTTCCCGCGGACCAGCTTCCCGCGGCGGCCGCGCTGAACGCCACCGTCAGCAAGGCCGCAGGGCTGGCTGGCCCAGCCATCGCTGGCCTGATCATCGCCCGGCTCGGCGTCGCAGCGGCATTCAGTGCCGACGCCGCGTCGTATCTCATCTATGCGCTGATGGCGGCGCGGCTGCGGCCGCTACTGCCGCGCGGTGGTGGCCGGCGAGCGGGCCTGGGCTCGTTCGCCGAAGGGCTTGGCTACCTGCGCCACGACCGGCTGGTAGCCGGGCTCCTCATCGTCGATGTCACCGCGATGGTCTTCGGCATGCCGAGTGCGCTGTTCCCAGCCATCGCGACCGGGAGGTTCCACGGCGGCGCGGCAACGGTGGGCCTGCTCTATGCCGCCCCCGCCGCTGGGGGCCTGGCCGGCGCGCTGACCAGCGGCTGGATCGGCCGGGTGCGCCACGCCGGACGTGTCCTGCTGGTCTCGGCGCTGGTCTGGGGCCTGGCGATCTGCGGGTTCGGCCTGGCGCCGGTCCTTCCGGTGGCCCTTGCCTGGCTCGCGCTGGCCGGTGCCGGTGACCTGGTCTCCGAGGTGCTGCGCAGCAGCCTGCTCCAGCTGTCCATACCGGACGGGCTGCGCGGCAGGCTCAGCGCGCTGTGGCTGGCCCAGGCCAATGCGGCGCCCGCCCTCGGCAACCTGGAGGCGGGTGGCGTCGCGGCCATCAGCACCCCGGCCATCTCGGTGGTATCCGGCGGGCTCGCCTGTGTTCTGGGCGTTGCACTGCTCGCTGTACTCTGCCCGGCCCCGCGCCGGGCGCGTCTATGGGAAAGGAACGGTCATGACGACAACGGTGGACCACGGGCTGGCGCGACGGATGTGGCACCAACTGGAGCCGGTGCACGCGGTGTTCTGGTACGCGCCTGAGGTGTTCGAGGAGGCGGCCACTCTCGGGTATGAGGTGGCCACCCGGTGGCCGAGCTACTTCGCCTGGCGACTGGTCCCGCTGGGCGCGGTAGGACCGCGCTTGGCTGCCTCGGCGTGCTACAGCTTCAGCCCGGACATGGTTGCCGCCCACGTGCCGGCCGCCTGGGCGGTGGCCGCGCCGCGGCAGGTCCTGGCGGCACGGGAACGGGCAGTCGACCGCATGTACCGGGAGATGTTCGGCAGCCTGACCGGCTCGCCTGGTCTGGCCGGGGCAGCGGACCTGGCCCGCGAGGCGGCACTGGCGGCGGGCACCGCCGGACGCCCGCTTGCCGCAGCAAACGCGGACCTGCCCTGGCCCGGTGAGCCACACCTGGTGTTGTGGCACGCCATCAACGTGCTGCGCGAGCACCGCGGTGACGGGCACATCGCCGCCTTGCAGGCGGCCGAACTGGACCCGTGCGAGGCACTGGTGTCGTTCGCCGCCATCGGCGCCGCCCCGGAGGAGGTCTTCGCCAGCCGCGGCTGGAGCACCCAGGAATGGTCGGCCGCCCGGGACCGGCTGGCCTCGCGGGGGTGGGTCGACGCAGCGGGCAAGGCCACTGAGCAGGGCCGCGACGGCCGCAATGAGGTCGAATGGCGCACCGACAGACTGGCCGACGCCCCGTGGCTGGCGCTGGGCCCCGGCCGTGCCCAGCGGCTGACCGAACTGACCGGCCCTCTCCTTGGCGCCGCGTTCGAGTCCGGCCTGCTCCCCACCCAGTCGACCCTCGGCATCGCGACCGTGCCCGCACCGGCCCCGCGGCCCTGAATGGCAGCGCCCTCAGGTGGGGTGCGAGCGACCGCCTCACCCCACCTGACTGGGCAAACCGCTAAACAAACTGGTCCATGCCTCGGTTAGTACGTTTGGCTGGTTTGTTTGGTAGGTTCCTCCCAGATTCCGGGGCGAGGGGTATACGGGGATGCGGCGGAACTCATGCGGCTGGCTGGTGCGTGCCAGCGCACTCGGTCTTGTCCTGGTCACCTGGCTGGCGGGGTGCAGCAGTCTTCAGAAGAGCATCGACCGGATCAACCACGCCGCGTCAGCCACCGGCTCGCTGGAGACGTCCATTCAGGAAACGCTGAGCTCCAAGTTCCACCGTTCTGTCAGGTCGGTCTCGTGCTCGCCATACGTGGACCAGGTGCTGCAGGAAGACATGGCCCGTTTCACGTGCGTGGTGCGGTTCACCGACGGAACCTCCTACACCACGCCCGGGACCGTCACGGACCCATCCAACGATCCCGACACGATCTGGTACAACTACAGCTTCAATGACCCGCCGGGGATCGACATAACGACCGCGCCACTGCCTGGCCCGACGGTCGCCCTCGCCGCGGGAAGCTCCGCGTCGCTTTTTAATGCGCAGAACCTCACAGCGGTGGTCAAGCGATTGACCGCGCGTTTCGGAACCCAGGACCTGATCCTTCAAGCGGCGGTCTACCCGGGTGAAGTCGAAGCGGTGATCGGGGCCAATGGCAAGGCGTGGCTCGTGAGTGTGACCTACTCCGGGGACCTGAAAGTGGGAGCGCCCACGTCTTTCAGCGGCTCGCGCAATGGCATCGCGTTCTCACAACTCATCCCGAGCGCGATCCAGCACATGACGCAACTGATCGTGGCCAAGGGTGCAGTGCCGCTGTCACGCATCGACCGCTTCGTGCTCGTCAACTCCCTGCCCGGGGGCAACGCCGGCTGGAACATCACCCTGACCTCGGGCAGCACCCGCTTCCAGTCGCTCGTGCTGGGAGATCACCTGGTGATGATCACGCCAAGCGGCACCCGCGCC
This sequence comes from Streptosporangiaceae bacterium, assembly GCA_035946955.1. Taxonomy (GTDB): domain Bacteria; phylum Actinomycetota; class Actinomycetes; order Streptosporangiales; family Streptosporangiaceae; genus DASYYE01. The sequence goes on from DASYYE010000342.1 coordinate 10,532, forward strand.
CTGAACTGAGGCCGCGTCATAATGAGGGCACGCCACGGTGAGAAAGCGGCCCTCCCCGCCATTACCCCTTAGAGGCCCGGCGTGCGGGCTGTCACGAGTGGGGGTCCGGCGACTTGACCGACCGCGAGGCGACCGAACGATTTCAGGCCCTCTATGAGCGGGAATGCCGCCGCGTCTACGCATACGCGGCGAGCCGGGTCGGGCGCCAGCAAGCCGATGAGGTGGTCAGCGAGGTTTTCCTGGTGGCCTGGCGGCGGCTGGCCGACGTTCCCGTGCCGCCGTTGCCCTGGCTTCTGGTGGTGGCGAGGAACGTGGTCAACAGCCAGTTCCGCGCCACGAGCCGAGAACAGCTGATCGCGGCCGAGGTACGCGCCTGGGTGAGCGAGACCGAGCTGACCAGCCCCGATGTGGCGGAGGAGGTCTCCGGGCGCATCGCGGCCCTGACCGCTCTGGCCACGCTGCCCGAGGCCGATCGCGAGGTGCTCCTGCTCATCGCATGGCACGGCCTGGCCCCCGGCGAGGCAGCACGCGTCCTGCGCTGCTCGACCGCCACGTACTTCATGCGGCTGCACCGGGCCAGGCGCCGCCTCCGCCGGGTCATGACGGTGCCGGAAGGCACCCTGCCTTGCCCACCAAGGACCCTGCGCGCGCACGGTTCCGCCCCGGCCGAGCAGCCGGGACACACCTCAGCAGAAGGGGCGATCCAATGAACAAGACGGCGAAAGGGCCACGCGTCATGCGTTCCTCCGATGCCTTTGGTTTCCTTGCCCGCGCTCGCCCGGCGAGCCTGGATCACGGCCCAGCGGACCTGACCGCCGGCCACATCGGCGCGCGTCACGCCGCAATCGCCAGCGCGGCCCCAGACCGGGACCGCGGTCGTGTGAGGGTTCCATGGGTACGTTGGGTGGCCCTTGCCGGGGCAGGGCTGGCAGTGACTGCCGGTGCGGCGGCGGTGGGTGCGTCCCTCTCGGCGGGCTCTGCCCCATCACCGGCGGTGCTGACCGCCGCCCTGGTGCGCCAGGCCGCCAGCGTGTCGCGGTCGGAGTTCGCGGTGTCGGGAGAGGCGACCATCGGCTACCGGAGCCACGGCCTTACCTCGGGCCGTGGCACGGACCAGATCGCATTCGCCGGGAAGAACTGGGACTTCCGGTCGAGCTGGGTGGCGCCAGCCGCTGCCGGGCATCCGGGCACCGCCCACCACGTGATCAACCGTGTGGTCAACGGCCGCGCCTACTATGACATACCAGCCAGGAACGGGCGGCTGACCTGGTACGAGGACACCAGTGCGGGTGCGGCATACCGGCTGCACATCCCCGACCCGCGGTCCCTGCTGAACCTCTTGACGCCAGCGGCCGGGTTCCAGTTCGAGGGCTACCAGACCATCGGGGGCGTCCGGTGCGCGCGCCTGCGCGCGACCCGCACCGCCGGGCTGGGCAGTCTAAGCGAACTGCCCGAGGCACAGCCTGGGGAGCGTGTGACCGCGCTCGAGGTGTGGGTGGACCGCCGAGGCATCGTGCACCGCATGGACCTGACCCTGCGGGGCGTGGCGCACACCTGGCATCTGACCCACCGCGGCATCCTGGCCATGGCGCGCAAGCATCACCCGCTGACCCCTGACTACCTTCGCCAACTCGTCGCGCACGGCGAAGCCGTGACCGCGACGCAGCCCGAGGCGACGGTGCTGTCAGTGACGTTCTCCCGGATCGGCCAGCCGCAGCACATCAGTGCGCCGGCGCACTCAATCAGGGTTCGCGGGCAAGGCTGACCAGCCACAGCCCGAGGAGAGGTTACGTGCCGCCTACTGTGTCGGTGGACGGCGGCCGCACCATCGATGATGCACAAGCTGACGCGTTGCATCAGGTGTAACCCTCTCAGCCGACCCGGACCATCAGACGCTCCCACAGCGCACGCTGGCCTCACTCGGTGATCAGCCGCCGCCCGGTTCCTGCAGGTCCGGGCGCCCGCTCTGCTGTCAGCCCTGGGACTGCCAGCAAACCCACCTGTCGGCCCCAGACATACGGCCGATCGACGACGGTCCTGTTGCATCGAATGCAATACCGCTCACTACTGGTGCAGGGCACTGATTCGAAGGTGCGGTATTCGTCGCCCTCCTGGTCACACCTCCGAGGACCGGAGTTGGCATCTCGGTAGGCCAGGTCTTGGTGGTCAAGAGGAGCTGCCCAGCTTGCTGACATGCACAACCGCGACGCCGGTCCGGGCCGCCACGAGCTTGGTCAGATGCGGCAGATCGGATGTGACTACCAGTACGGATGCCACCTGATCAGCGGCTTCCGCCTGCTCTGCTTCCGCTATCGCGGTCGCCGCGACCATCGCATCCACCGACTGCGCTGCCGACATTCCCGCAGCGCCGATCAGATATCCCGCCTGCTGCCCTATTGCTTCGCTGACCGGCTCTACGGCCAGGCGGGCCAGCACCCGGTGCAGCCCAGCATCGCGACTGGTTCCGCGAAGCGCCTCCGCGAGAACCGCAGCGGAGGTCAAGACGCGGTGTCCATCCTCATAGGCCACTTTCAGCCGCACATACATGGCACGGTCGGTAGCCGCCTTCGACAGCCCTTCGTTGTCAAGCACCATCACCCCGGTGCCGCGGGCACGGGTCCGCCTCTTGGGACTCATCCCGAGGGCCACTCCGACCGGGCCGCCGCCACCTCATCGTCGGTGACCGGTCCATGCACCCCTGCTAGCTCAGCCACCAGGTCGCCAAGACGATCATGCTCAAGCTGACGCTGCAGAGCATGCGTCACGTAGGCAGATACGTTGCCCCGGCCGGCGCGCTCGCGGATCTGGGCGGCAAGTCCCCTAGGGACGGTGGCCGACAGCTTCTCGGTGCTCGGAGCTTCGCTCATACCACCAATCATACCAACGGTGGGATCGCGAGCCGCCGCTTGCGGAACCGGGCTCACTGGCACGTGGTGGCTGAGCTAGCTGCAAATGTCGGCTGGACGGCTCTCCAGCTCACTGGAATGTCCCGCATCAATAGAGCGCAGTCGATGGTCACGCTGCCGGGTGGGAACAGGCACGCATCGTCGAAGAAACTTGAGTACGCGGCGTGTACCTCGGTCGGCTCAACGACCCAGCGGTCCGCACGCAGTTCCAGCCCGTCCAGCCTGCCACTATCTCGGGTGGCTGAGAATCCCGTGGAGCTACGCCGGAAGAAGTCCGAGGCCTCCCGCAGGTCAGCAAACAACGCGCTTCCCTGCAGCCGCTGTGCCACACCGATGTCGACGCTCACGTGGGTGGTGCGATCGCTGCTGGCGAAAGCAACGTGGAACTCCCGCGCAGTCTCGCGTACGTCGAAGGACGCGCGGTGGTGCTCGCCGGGGAAGAGACGCCCGCCCACGAGGACCGTGACCACTGAATCGCTGTCGCGCCGCGGAATGTACACGCCGAGCTGACGGCCGCCCATCCCGTCCCATTCGACGGCAACCCGGTGCGCGGCGTTCTCAGTGCGCACCCCGGCCCAGCGAGGAACCCAGCTAGGCCGTAGCCGCCCAAGACGGATCAGGCAGATGCCAGCGACCGCCCATCCGTTCACCAGTTGCGGCCGCAGCGGAGTTGGCAGCACGCTCGCGGCGACTTCCGGGTCAATCCGGTAGTTCACTAATAGACGGCGTTCGATGACGCATGACATGGTTGGCGGTCTCATGCCGTGCTCCCCCTGCCCTTCTGAACCTTGCGCGCATGCTGCCGGAAGACGAACTGGTCGGGACAGACCGTGCTCAGGAACCTGCTGACGCACAGCGCGAGTCGTTCCTCCGCGAGCGAGTAGAAAATGCGGTTAGCCTCACGCCGCTCGCGAATCAGCCCCGCCGTCTTCAGGATGCCGAGATGACGTGAGACCGACGGCCCGCTGATCGGGAATCTCCCAGCGATCTCGCCGGCTGACAACTCACCCGCCCGGAGCTCCTCCAAGATCTGACGACGTGTCGAGTCGGCTAGCGCACGGAAGGCGCCAGCCTCCTGGCCAGCATCGACCTCTTCCACCTTAGCTTTCTAGCATTAAAGCAAAAAACGAAGCAAGCGCAGTCGCAGTGTGCTGGGGGAACCTTCCTTGTTGGGCAGGTTGCATCAGATGCAACGACAGGTCTCCATATTGCGTTCAGGTGGGGCGCAGCCATGTAGCTGCGCCCCACCTGAACTGGGAAACCTTCGCCAGCAGCGACGCTTTAGCTGCAGCCGCTGGTGGCGCCGCAGCCTTCACAGACATAACAGCTACCGGCGGGGCGCATCTTGGTGCCACAGGTCAGGCACAGTGGAGCGTCGGCCGTCCGGCCTTGATGTGACTCCAGCAGTTCGGTGGAGTTGTGCGAGCCGACGGCGTCGTGTGCACCCGCCGGACCAGGCTGTGCCGCTGGCGCGCCAGGACGCTCGGCTGACTGGTCACGCTGCGCGGTCGCAGGTTGGGTGGCGCCCTGTGACTGCGACCCGGGCAGTTCACGCGGGGCTGACTGCGCCATCTCGGCGGTGTCCACCTCATCGGCGATCTCCGCGGGGTTCTCACCGGCGAGCTGGGCGGCGCGCTCGGCCGCTGACAGGATCCCCAGTTCGGCGCGGGTCTCGTAGGGCAGGTGGTCGAGTGCCAGCCTGCGGAACACGTAGTCCATGACCGAGCTGGCGATCCGGATGTCCGGGTCGTCAGTGACACCGGCTGGCTCGAAGCGCATGTTGGTGAACTTCTCCACCCACTTCTCCAGCGGCACCCCGTACTGGAGGCTGATGGAGATCGCCATCGAGAAGGCATCCATGACACCGGCCAGCGTGGACCCCTGCTTGCCGAGCTTGAGGAACACCTCGCCGATCCCGTTGTCGGGGTAGGCCGAGGCCGTCATGTAGCCCTCCGCGCCAGCCACCGAGAACCGGGTGACGGTGGCCGGGCGCTGCTTGGGCAGGCGCCTGCGCTCGGGCACGGCCTTCTGGGCAGGGGCGGGGGGCGTAACAAGAGCCGGAGCAGCCTGCGCCGCCGCTGGCTTCTTCTTGGCGACCGAGAGTGGCTGACCGACCTTGCAGTTGTCCCGGTAGATCGCCAGCGCCTTGAGCCCGAGCTTCCACCCCTCGAAGTAGATCTGCTCTACGTCCTCAATTGTCGCATTTTCCGGCATATTGACCGTTTTTGACACAGCCCCGCTCAGGTGGGGCTGGACGGCGGCGATCATGCGGACGTGTCCCATGGGGCTGATGGCCCGCTCCCCCATGGCGCAGTCGAACACCTCATAGTGCGCCTGGCGCAGGCCAGGTGCATCAACCACGTGGCCATGCTCGCTGATGTACTCGGTGATCGCCTCGGCCTGCTCGGCCTGATAGCCGAGGCTCGCCAGCGCACGCGGGACGGTCTGGTTGATGATCTGCATGGACCCGCCACCGACCAGCTTCTTGAACTTGACCAGCGCCAGGTCAGGCTCGATACCAGTGGTGTCACAGTCCATCATCAACCCTATTGTTCCTGTAGGAGCCAATAGTGAGGCTTGTCCGTTTCTGTACCCATTCTTCTCACCGGACTTCAGGCACTGCTGCCAGGCGGCGATGGCGGCAGCGTGGATCTCGCGGTCCATGCCCCCCAGGGTCTTGATCTTGTTACTGGCGTCGGCGTGCTTGCGCATCACACGCTTATGGGCGGTGGCGTTGCGCTCGTAGCCGTCGTAGGGGCCGACGACAGCCGCGAGTTCCGTGGACCGCCTGTACGCAGCGCCTGTCATCAGCGAGGTGATGGCAGCAGCGATAGCGCGGCCGCCTTCGGAGTCGTAGGCATGGCCGGTCGCCATGAGCAGTGCACCGAGGTTCGCGTACCCGATGCCGAGTTGCCGGTAGGCGCGGGTGGTCTCAGCGATCTTCTGGGTAGGGAAGTCGGCGAAGCAGATGGAAATGTCCATCGCCGTGATCACCAGTTCGGCGATCCGCTCGAACCGCCCGACGTCGAAGCCACCGTCCTGGCGCAGGAACTTCAGCAGGTTGATGCTGGCCAGATTGCACGAAGAGTTATCGAGGTGGACGTATTCCGAGCAATTTGCCACCACCGTGCCACTCACGATGTAGGAGTGGTTTCGTGGCTCAGTGAGGTTGTACGTGACCTCAAAACCCTTCGACTCGCGGCTGACCATCCGGGCAGTCCGGTCTGTCTGTCGGAAGTGCGTGCCCTCGACGATGCTGGCAAGCTTTGCCTGCTTGGCGGGGAGGCTGAAGCCAATAACTCGGTGGAAATCCCGCATCGCCTCTGCGCTAATGCGCAGGTCGTAGAACAGGCCATCGGAACTGTAGCTGACCCGGGTGCCGTCCTTCCTCGTGTAGTGGAATGGCGCCTCTCTGTCCTGCCTGATCGTGTAGATGCGGGAGGCAATACCCAGCGAAGCGAGCAACTCCTGGACGCCGATCAGCAACTCTTCCGAGCGGCTGCCCAGGCCGACGTATCTGGTCTCATTAACTTCGCGGCGCACAACGCACCCATCGGCGTCGAACAAGCCCTGCAGGAAGGCAACGAGAGTGTCCTCTGGCGCCTCGTAGACCGAGTATGGGACGACCTTGTCGCGTGCCCGGCCTTCGGCGACTCCGAGAGTGTGCAGATACTGGCCGAACGCTCGGCGGGTGACGCGCAGCTGCAGGGTGCCGTTTGCCTGGACGCTGGGCTTGCTCTCGAAGCCCGTGATCCTGGTGAGCAGGGTGTGGTGCCTGGGCAGGACGTGTTCCTTGTCCTCCTCGGAGCCATAAACGGTCACGGCCGTGGTGTCCCGGACGTCAATGCAGCCATCCCCAGTCAGCCAGCCCAGGTAGTGCGCGAACTCCGCATCCCACTTCGTTGGCAGGTCGAGCGGCTTCCGCGACTTCTCGAACCTGGCCGCCAGCAGCGCCTCGGCGGGGATGTGAGGGTCGGCCATCGGGCGCGGAGCGTGGTGGAAGGACCGGACGACCTTGTCCTGCTCGGTCAGGTCGCTCGCGTGGACCCAGCCGCGGTTCGCTGTCCAGACCCGGTGGTTAGGCGTGCAGCGCAGGCGTGAGCCATCCGAGAATCGCAGTTCCACGATCTCGTTCCGCCCGGTGACCATGTACCGGGTGGGTTCGGTCGCGACGATGCGGTCCTGCGGGTCAGACTCCGAGGTCAGGTCGTTGGTGTAGACGGCGTAGCTGACCTCATCGGCGGCGCGCCGGACGAGGTCGCCGATTGCCACCAGGCCCCGGTCGGTAACCACCCGCTGGTCGGCCGGGAAACATGGGTTGCTCGCGGTGATCCTGCCGGCCTCCGGGCAGGTGTGCCATTCGTTGATGGTGTCGTCGTACTGGATCCCGGGGTCGGCGCACTCCCAGGCCGCCTCGGCCACCTTGCGGAACAGACCCTTGGCGTCAACGGTCTCGATGGTTTCGCCGGTCTGCCTGGCCAGCAGGTCGAACTTCTCGTCCTTTTCCACCGCGCGCATGAACTCGTCAGAGACGCGGACCGAGTTGTTCGCGTTCTGGTACTGGACGCTGGTGATGTCCTTGCCGCCGAGGTCCATGTCGAAGCCGGCATCGCGCAGGACGCGGACCTTCTCCTCTTCACGAGCCTTGGTGGTGATGAAATCCTCGACGTCGGGGTGGTCGATGTCCAGTACGACCATCTTCGCGGCGCGCCGGGTGGCGCCGCCGGACTTGATCGTGCCTGCCGACGCGTCGGCGCCGCGCATGAAGGACACGGGACCGCTCGCGGTACCGCCGGATGACAGGAGTTCCTTGCTGGACCTGATCCGGGAGAGGTTCACCCCTGCACCGGACCCGCCCTTGAAGATCAGGCCTTCTTCCTTGTACCACTCCAGGATCGAGTCCATGGTGTCGTCCACGGCAAGGATGAAACACGCACTGACCTGCGCCTTTGACGATGTCCCGACGTTGAACCACACCGGTGAGTTGAAGCTGAAGACCTGGTGGACCAGGGCGTGCTTGAGTTCGTGGTCGAAGATTTCCGCGTCCTTGGGGGTCGCGAAATAGCCGTGCTCACGCCCGGCGGCCACGTACACGCCGACTACCCGGTCAACGAGCTGCTTCAGGCTCCATTCACGCTGGGGGGTGCCGACTGCTCCCCGGAAGTACTTGGTCGTCACGATGTTGGCGGCATTGACTGACCAGAAATCGGGGAACTCCACGCCACGCTGCTCGAAGTTGACTGAGCCGTCCCGCCAGTTGGTCATGACGACGTCCCGGCGCTCCCAGGTGACCTCGTCGTAGGGGTGCACGCCGTCGCGCGTATGGATGCGCTGGATGGTGAGCCCCCTGCTGGTGCGCTTACGGTCCCGTGCGGAAGGCCCACTCGCTGTCTCGGTCATGTCGTCCCCCTTCTGGAGTCCACCTGGAACCCCACGCTGGCCCATGTGCGGACCCTTCCCGATGAGTTATGCCTGAGCGCCTAGTGCGTCAGTGCTGCTGCTGCCTCGTCCCGGACACGGCGCAGGGCAGCGATTTCAGCCTCGAAGTCCGCCAGCGACTCGAAGCCCCGGTACACCGAGGCAAAGCGCAGGTAGGCAACTTCGTCGAGATCGCGCAGTGGCCTGAGGATGGCGAGCCCGACGTCGTGGGAGGGCACCTCACTGACCCCACGAGACCTGATCTCGTCCTCGACCTGCTGCGCCAGGATGTCGAGTTCGTCGTCGGTGACAGGCCTGCCCTGGCACGCGCGGCGCACGCCGCTGACGATCTTCTGCCGGGTGAAGGGCTCGGTAGCGCCACTGCGCTTGCCCACCATCAGGATCACGCTCTCCTGGGTGGTGAACCTCCGGCCGCATTCGGGGCAGGCCCGCCGGCGCCGGATAGCGGTCCCGTCCTCAGCGGTGCGGCTGTCCATGACCCTGCTGTCCGGGTGACGGCAGAACGGGCAAAACACGCGACCACCTCCCTACGGAAACCCAGACCCAGCTCGGTTAAACACAACCTGTGGATAAACCACAACCATGTAACTACTACATGTTGTGCTCAACGGTAGATCAGCGACACCCGTTCACGCAAGCGCAACCCCGCCGTCGCCAACGAACACGGCCCTCGCGTGGACGAAGGGCCTGGTTGCCGCCCTCTCCGCGCGGGCACCGGCGTGTCGCTTCTCGGCGCAGGCACCGGCGTGTCGCCTCACCCCCCGGGAACCCGCAGCCGCTGGCCGGGCTGGATCACGACACTGTGCAGGGCGTTGAGGCTGACGATCTCCTGGACTACGGCCCGCGGGTCGGCAGCGGGCTGGGCATGCAACGCGATCGACCACAGGGTCTGGCCTGGCCGCACCACCACGGAGGTGGTGGCCGCAGCCACACCACCAGACGAGAGCCCACCAGCGGCCGCAAGCCCGCTCGCCACCCCAGCCAGCCACGCCAGGGCGAGCGCCCCCGCCACGGCCGCCACCACCACTGCGGCACGCCCACGCCGGGTCAGGCGCACCCGGGGCTGGGGCACCCGGGTCAGGCGCACCCGGGGCTGGGGCACCGGGGCAAAAACAGGCCGGTGAGCTGGCACAGGAAGTGGCCGGGAGGCTGGCCACGGCCGAGACTGCCGCGGCATTCCAGGCACCGGCCGCAGCTCCCCTCCAGGCACCCGCTCCCCTCCAGGCACCCGCTCCCCTCCAGGCACCGGTTCCGGCGGCCTGGGAACTATGGTCAGCCGACGCTGGGGCGTGACGGTCACGGTGAGTTTCCCCGGCAAACCGGCGCTCATCACACTCATCGCGGCCTCCTCTCGAACGAACCTTCTATCGCACAGGCGTTCTAAGACAGCGCCAAACATGGCCCCCATGTCCGGTATGTCTGCTGCTCGCTCGAACGCTCGTGCGATATATTCGTATCGCAGGGGGGCGACATTTTTCCACGACATCGAACAGGTGTTTGATCTGGTGCCGCTCTGAGGCTAACGTCAGCACAGAACGTACAGACCAGACCACGGAGGTGAGAGATGGGCCCCAGCGTGGACGGCGAGACACCGTGGACCCAGTCCCAGGACAGCGGCCACAATGCCAGCCAGGCCGAAGACAGCGGCCACATTAAGGACGGCGGCCACTTTGCTGACGACAGCCCGTTCGATGGCGGGCTCCACGGCGGCGCCGTCACCGACCACGGCCTCCGGGTGAAGGGCAGGCCTGGCCGCAAGCCCAAGGGCAGCAGCGTCCCCTCGATCGTCACCGAGGTACCAGAGCACCCCGACCCCAACCATGTGCTGACCTGGCGGCAGCGGAAGGTGCTGCAAGTGATCCGGGACTCGGTGCAGCGGCGTGGCTACCCGCCATCCATGCGCGAGATTGGCGAGGCAGTAGGGCTGACGAGCACCTCCAGCGTGTCGTACCAGCTCTCCACGCTGCAGAGCAAGGGTTACCTGCGGCGCGACGCCGGCCGTCCCCGGACCGTGGAAGTCAGGCTCCCGGGGCACCCTGCCATCCGGCCCGACGCGGAGACCGCACCCGAGACCAGCCTGGACATCGCGTCCCAGGAGGCCGCCTACGTCCCCGTGGTCGGCCGCATCGCCGCTGGTGGGCCGATACTGGCCGAAGAGGCGATAGAAGACATCTTCCCGCTGCCCAAGCAGCTCGTGGGTGAAGGGACCCTGTTCCTGCTGAGGGTCGTCGGTGACTCCATGATCAACGCCGCGATCGCCGATGGTGACTGGGTGGCGGTGCGCCAGCAGCCCGTGGCGGAGAACGGCGACATCGTGGCAGCGATGATCGACGGTGAGGCGACGGTCAAGACCTTCAAGCGAGCGGGAGACCACATCTGGCTGATGCCACACAACCCCTCGTACGCGCCCATCCCAGGCGATGACGCGGACATCCTCGGCCGCGTGGTTGCTGTCCTCCGCCGGGTCTGAGCAGCGGCCAGCCCGCTCGCTGGCACGTCGTCGGCCCGGGCCTGGGTCACCGCCCAGGCCCGGTCACGACTGACACCTACGGCTTGGTCACGACGTTGACGATCCGCCCGGGCACGACGATGACCCGCTGCACGGTCAGGCCCACGGTGTGCCGCGCGAAGTCGGGGTGCGCGGCGAGGATGTCTTCGACCTCGCCCTGGCCGGCGGCTGCTGGCACCTCGATGCGGAAGCGAGTCTTCCCGTTGACCTGCACCGGCATTTCCACGGTCTCCTCAGCGGCCAGCCGCTCGTCGGCTTCGGGGAACTGCACATAGGTGAGCGACCCCTCGTGGCCGAGGCGGCTCCACAGTTCCTCTGCGATATGCGGCGCCAGCGGCGCCACCAGCAGCACCAGTGGCTCCGCCAGCGCCCGCGGCAGGGCGCCGTCCCTCGCCGCCACCTTGACGGCCTGCCCGGTCAGCTCCATCAGCCGGGCAATGGCCGTGTTGAACCGCAGCAGACCGACGTCCCGGCGGACGACCATGATCGTCTGGTGCAGTTTCCGCAGGCTCTCCTCGTCCAGTGGCGCGTCGCTGACCCGGGTCTCGCCGGTGTCCTCATCGACGATGCTGCGCCACAGCCGCTGCAGGAACCGGTACACGCCGACGATGTCGTCGGTGTGCCAGGGCCGGTCGGCGTCCAGCGGCCCCATCGCCATCTCGTACAGCCGCAGGGTGTCGGCACCGTAGCGCTGGTAGATGTCGTCGGGGTTGACGCTGTTCTTCAGGCTCTTGCCCATCTTGCCTGCCCGCCTGCTGACGGGCTTGCCCTGGTAACACAGTGTCCCGTCGGTGCTGAGCGCCACCTCGGCCGCGGGCACGTACATGCCGCGTTCGTCCACGAACGCGTCAGCCAGGATGTAGCCCTGGTTGTACAGGCGCCGGAAGGGTTCCTTGGTGGACACATGCCCGAGGTCGTACAGCACCTTGTGCCAGAACCGTGAGTACAGCAGGTGCAGGACGGCATGCTCGACGCCCCCGACGTAGAGGTCGACGCCCCCCTCGCCCGCCTCGGTGGCGTCCGGCGGGACCATCCAGTACCGCTCGACATCCGGGTCGACGAACACCTGCTCGTTGCCCGGGTCCAGGTAGCGCAGGAAATACCAGCACGACCCGGCCCACTGCGGCATCGTGTTCAGCTCACGCCGGTAGGTCCGGACCCCGGCACCCAGGTCGAGTTCCACGTTCGCCCAGTCCGTGACCCGGGCCAGCGGGGGCACGGGGTCGCTGGTGTCGTCGCCAGCAGGCGCGGGCCGGAAGTCGGTCATCTCCGGCAGCCGCACCGGCAGCATGTCCTCGGGCAGGGCAATCGGCAGGCCGTCATCGCCGTACACGATCGGGAACGGCTCACCCCAGTACCGCTGGCGGGAGAACAGCCAGTCACGCAGCCGGTAGGAACGGGTCTGCTGGCCCTCGCCACGGCCGGCCAGCCACTGCGCGGCGGCTTCGACCCCCTGCTGCTTGGTCAGGCCCACCAGGTCCGGGCCGGGCATGGCCAGGTACGCCCCGTCGCCGGTAAATGCGGTCTGCCACTGCGTCACCGGAGCCTGCGGGTCGGTGCCCGTCTCCTCGAACCAGCCGGTGTCAGGCTGCAGCACCTGGCGGATGTCCAGGCCGAACTCGTGCGCGAAGTCCAGGTCGCGCTGGTCGTGGGCGGGCACGGCCATGATCGCCCCGGTGCCGTACCCGGTCAGCACGTAGTCGGCCAGGAACACCGGGATGGGGGCTGCGGTGATCGGGTTGACCACGTACCCGCCGCTGAACACGCCGGTCTTGTCCGTGGTGTCTTCAGCGCGTTGCCGGTCGCTGAGCGTGGCGGCCCTGCGCTGGTAGGCGGCGACCGCATCACGTGGCGTCCACGTGGTCTCGCCAGCGCGCCCCTCGGGGTACCGCCAGGACTGCGGGGTGTCCGCTGGCCAGTCCTCCGGCACGAGCTGGTCCACCTGTGGGTGCTCGGGTGCCAGCACCGCGTAGGTCGCCCCGTACAGGGTGTCGGGGCGGGTCGTGAACACCCGGATGGACTGCCCTGGCTGGCCGGCCACGGGCATGTCGATCAGGGCGCCGTCGCTCGCGCCGATCCAGTTGCGCTGCATCTGCTTGATCGACTCTGGCCAGTCCACCATGTCCAGGTCGTCGATCAGCCGCTGTGCAAAGGCGGTGATCCGCATCATCCACTGCCGCAGCGGACGCCGGTACACGGGGTAGTTGCCGATCTGGCTGCGGCCGTCGGTGGTCACCTCCTCGTTGGCCAGCACGGTGCCCAGCCCTGGGCACCAGTTGACCAGCTCTTCGGAGATGTAGGCCAGCCGGTGGGCGTTGACCACCTCGCGCTGCTGCGTCTGCGAGAGCTCGTTCCAGGCACGCCCGCCGGGCACCGCACGCTGGCCTGACTCGAACTCGGCGACCAGGTCCGCGATCGGCCGCGCCCCGCCGGTGCGCTCGTCGGCCCAGCTGTTGAAGACCTGCAGGAAGATCCACTGGGTCCACCGGTAGAAGGACACGTCGGTGGTTGAGACCTCGCGCCGGGTGTCGTGCCCCAGGCCCAGCCGCTTGAGCTGGCGGCGCATGTTGTCGATGTTGTGCGCAGTGGTCACCGCGGGATGCTGGCCGGTGTCGATCGCGTACTGTTCCGCTGGCAGCCCGAAGGCGTCGTAGCCGAACGTGTGCAAGACGTGGTGGCCGGTCATCCGCAGGTACCGGGCGAACACATCGGTGCCGATGTAGCCCAGTGGGTGGCCCACGTGGAGCCCGGCCCCGCTCGGGTAGGGGAACATGTCGAGCACGTAGAACTTGGGCTCGCCCGCCACCTGGCTGAACCCGGCCGCCAGCGGCCCTATGGGGTTGGGCGAGTCGAACGTGCCCTCCTTGTCCCATCGGGCCTGCCAGGCCAGCTCTATCTCGTTCGCCAGGCGTGCGTTGTACCGGTACGGGGACTGGCCGGTTTCAGCTGGGTCTTCGACCGCTACGGACTCAACAACTCGCTCGGCACTGTCAGCGGACGTCATGGTGTTCTTTCCTCACCTGCTGCGGGTTTCGGCTCCTGAAACAGA
>DASYYE010000343.1:0-3376 GCA_035946955.1 Streptosporangiaceae bacterium
GCACGGGTTGCTGCTCGCCTCCGCCAGCACCGATGACACAGTCCGCCTGTGGGATCCGCTGGCCGGCGTGCCAGCCGGTGAACTGGCCACCGGCTGCACAGACCCGCTGGGTGCGGTGGCGTTCGGCACCGGCCCGGACGGGCCGCTGCTGGCTGCCTGCAGCGGCAAGGTGGTGCGCGTCTGGGACCCATCGACAGGGCAACCCGTGACCGAGCCGCTGGCGGGCCACACAGGCCAGGTGCGTTCAGTGGCGTTCGGCATCGGCCCGGACGGGCTGTTGCTCGCCTCGGCCGGTGACGACCAGATGGTGCTCTTGTGGGACCCGCTCGCCGCTGGGACAGGCAGCAAGCCACTGGCCGGCCATTCCGACTGGGTGGACTCGGTGGCGTTCGGCACAGTGAAGTTCGGCACAGTGAAGTTCGGCACAGTGAAGGGGGATGAGGAGGCGGGTGGGGGGCGGCTGCTGCTGGCCTCTGGTGGTGGTGACCGCACCCTGCGGGTATGGGACCCACTGACCGGCGGAGCGGTCGGCAAGCCGTTGACAGGCCACACTGGAGCGGTGCGATCGGTGGCGTTCGCCACCACGCCCGACGGACGGCTGCTGATGGCCTCGGCCAGCGACGACACCACCGTGCGGGTCTGGGATCCGCTGACGGGGGCACCCGTGGGCAAGCCACTGGTGGGCCACACCGGCTGGGTGAGGACGCTGGCGTTCGGGGCTGCCCAGGACGGACGGCTGCTGCTGGCCTCCGGGGGCGGTGACAAGACGGTCCGCATCTGGGACGTGGCGGCGCGACACTGCCTGACCACGATCCGCCGCCGTTCCACCGTCCTCTCGCTGGCCATGGCGGGCCGGCTGCTGGCCGTCGGCGACGACGACGGACTGTCCGTCCTCGAACCCGACGCCTCATCACTCCAGCAACACCCCCGTCGCAGCTAGGGCCGCTGCCGCGACCCACATCCGCCGTGAGTCACCCGGCGGATTCCGCCCCCCGGGTCGGCGTGACCCTGCCCAGCAGCGCCCGTTCGGCCAGCGTCCAGGCGGTTGTCGTGACCAGGTACAGTCCGGCTGCCAGTGGCACGAACGCGGCGACAGGCACACTGAGGTAGGGCACCAGCCGAGCCACGGCACCGGGCACCCCACTGGCTGGCGCCGCCGCCGGGCTGCCTGCCACGCCAGCACGCCTGGCCAGCCAGGCCGACACCCCGCCCACCACCGCGAGCAGCACGAACAGGCCAGCGAAGACGGCGCCCTGCGCGCTGAGCGGCCCTGGGCCGCCTAGCCAGTGGCTGCCCAGCGCCGCGGCCCACAGGTGGTGGGTGAGCAGCGAGTTGGGTGCCCTGCCAATGCGGGGGGAGCGGAACAGCAGGTAGAGGACGCTCAGCACCGGCCACTGCGCCAGCATCGGCAGGCACCCAGCGGCGGGTGAGACACCCTCGGACTGGTAGAGCGCGGTCATCTCCCGCTGCAGCCGGTCCGGGCGCCCGGCGTGTTTCTTGCGCAGCGCCTGCATCTGGGGCGCCAGCCGGGCCTGGGCAGCCATGCCGCGCGTGGCCCGGTAGCTCAGCGGCAACAGTGCCAGCCGCACAGCCATGGTCACGAGCACGACTGCGGCGGCAGCGGCCAGGCCGCCGGACAGCGGCGTGAGGACCTGGGTGGTCAGCGAGACGACGTGGTACGCGGCGTCTACGGGGACGCCGAGGAGATCGGGGAAAACGGCCATGGTGGGCAACCCTCCAGCGGGTCGAAGCAGCCGATGAGGTCCGCAAGACGGCCGCCTCCCTACCCGCGGGTGCCCGCAACGGCGCGACTGCGGCCCTGGCGAGGGCCGGGTCACGCGGGAGGTTGTCAGGTCGCGTTTCCTGGGTGACCGGCCGGGCTGCGTGTCAGCCCGTGCCCAGAAACGCGCTAGCGGAGTGCGGCCGCCGGGGCTGCTGACGGCGCCCGGGGACGTGGCCGCCCCGCTGCGTCCGGATCACGCTGGCGGATGAATGCGGCACGCCACGACCTGCGGCGCAGCGCCGCACGCCGCAACAGTGTCAGGGGCCCGAAGGGCCGGCCGGGCCCCGCCCCGCTCACGAACCAGGCCGCCAGCACACCAGCCAGTACCGCACCGGCCAGCACGGTCACCGCCAGGGCGGACATGCTGGGTGGGGCAAGCAGGACGTGCCCGGCCGCGCGCCACAGGTCGGCTGGCAGTGCGAGCACACCGCCCAGTGACGTTGTCACCACCGCGACCTCCGCCGGAGCCGTTGGCCGTGCCGCCACACCGCGTTGGTGTACAGCCCTGCCGTACCGCCATCGCAGCTGGCGCCCGGTGCTAAGCCTACGCTGCTGCTCCGCGTCCGCCGATGGCGTCGGCTCAGCTGCGCGTACCCGTCATGCATGGGGCCCAGGCCGAGGGTGACCGACCCTCCGCCCGAAGGCGACCGACCGACCGTGAGCGTCCCGCCGGAGGCTTCCGCGATCCGACGCGCGATGTCCAGGCCCAGCCCGGTGGAGCCGCCGACGGAGCGGCCCCGCTCGGTGAGGTCACCCGTGTCCGCGCCGGTTTCGTCGTCAACGGCCGGGAAGCCCGGGCCGTCGTCCGCCACCACCAGCCAGGCACCGCCCCCGGACCGGCGGCTGAGCCGGACCGCGAAAGACGCCCCTTCGGGGGTGTGCGCGAACACGTTCTCCAGCAGGACGTCCACGCACGCCGACAGGTCCTCGCCCGATACCCGGACCGGCAGCGGGCCCTCGGCCAGGTCGACGGTCATCGACCGCTCGGTGTCCTCGGCCAGTGGCCACCAGAACGCGGCGCGTTCCGCGACCACCTGCCCGGCATCGCACACCGCACCCGCGGTTTCGCGCGTGGGCCGCCTGGCTTGCCGGATGACCTCGTCTACGGTGCGTTCCACCGCGTCGAGGTCGCTCATCAGCTGTGTCCGCTCGACATGGTCGCGCAGTGCCTCGGCGTCGATCCGCAGTGCCGTCAGCGGGGTCCGGAGACGGTGGGACAGGTCGGCGACGGTCTCCCGTTCGTGGGCCAGGAGTTCACCGATGCGGACCGCGAGCCGGTTCAGCCCGGCGCCCGCGCGCCGGACCTCCGGGGGGCCGGTCAGCATCGCACGGGCCGACAGGTTGCCGGTGGCCAGCCGGTCAGACACGGCGGCCACGCCGGCCAGTGGCCGCACCAGCGACCGGGCGAGCTGGTCGGCCACAGCCAGGCTGAGGACGAGCAGGCCGAGCCCGACGCAGCCGAGTATCAGCCAGGCGTTGGTCACCCCGTGGTGCAGTTCGGAGTTGGGCACGAAGGTCCGGATCACGGCCGTGCCACCGGGCAGGCCCTGCACGGCCACGAGCACGTTGACCCCGCCGGGTGCGTCACTGGTA
>DASYYE010000344.1:0-2159 GCA_035946955.1 Streptosporangiaceae bacterium
ACGGCGCTCAGGTCTATGGCCTGGCCGTCATCGAGCACGGCTCCCGCCGCGTCCGGGTCCTTGGCGCCATCGAGCACCCCGTCCAGGCCTGGGTCGTGCAGCAGGCACGGAACCTGCTGATGGACCTGGAGGACACCAGGACGCGGGTGACGTTCGTGCTGCATGACCGGGACGCCAGCGTCACCGCCGCGTTCGACGCAGTGTTCCAGGCCGCTGGCGTCAGGATTGTCCGCTCCGCCGTTCAGGCACCGCGGATGAATTCGGTCATGGAGCGGTGGATCGGCAGCTGCCGCCGTGAGCTGCTGGACCGGACCTTGATCTGGAACAAGCGGCACCTGATGATCGTCCTGCGCGAGTACGAAGACTTCTGCAATACCCGCCGGCCGCACCGAGCCCTCAACCAAGCCGCGCCGCTACGCCCGTTGCCCGACGGCGTCACCGACCTGGACCAATTCCGGATTCAGCGGCGTGACCGAAGCGGGGGCGTGATTCATGAGTATCGCCTGGTGGCGTAGGTTTTCGGCACCCACAGGTCAGGGAACCGGGCCGCAGCGGCGGCCGACGCCGACCCGGACTACCGCCGTGCGTCGTCCGACAGCGAACACCAGCGGCACGCACGCCGAACTCGACCGCAGATAGAAACCACCGGCATAGCCGTTCCATGTTCCGGGAGCTGCCGAGCAGCCGGGCAACCGGAGCGTGCTAACGATCCCGACGTTCACCCCCCAGGTGATGGCCGCCTGGTTCCGCCACGCTGTGGGCACGGTGATCGTCACCGTCTGGTGCCCGGACCGGATTTCGAGTCCGTGCTTCTGCCAGTAGCGCCACCGTCCCTGGTGAACGGGGACAGTGGGCCAGAGAGCGTTAGGGAGCGAGATGACGCCGAGCACGATCTTGCCGCCTGGGGAGGGCGCGTTGCCCACTGGCAGCCGGCACCCCTCAGCGGGGGCCGCCACGGGCTGCTGTGTCGCCGGGTGCGATCCGGTAGCCGGGGTGCCGGTGCTCGCGGTGCACGCCGCGACCAGCACGGCACCGGCGAGCGCCGTTGCTCGGCGCAGCCACCGGCATATGGCAGCCGATGTGCGCATTTGCCTATTGCATCACAAACGATCGCCCAGTCGCGAGCAGGAGATCTTGGCCTCCGAGCAGGCCGACCAGCTGGCGGTCCTACGGGATCCCGGATAGCACTCCACGACAGCGCGATGTCTGTGCTCCACCGCGTTCAGCTCCCCGAAGCATAAGCGCGAGCGTCACAGATCAAGTGGAGCCACCGTGTCGCACATCAAGCGGAGTCGGGCACCGCGGGGGTGCCGCTGGCTTCACGGCTGACGGGGCCGCTGCCCTGGTCCTGGTGCCGCTGGTCCTGGTGCCGGCTGCTGCCTAGCTCTGGTCCTGGTGCCGCCGCTGTGACGGAGCGATCAAGGCACGCGCGATGGAGGTTTGTCTAGGCCTGGCCAGCGCGTCGGCCGGGCGCCCGCCCGCCCGGCCGTGACGTGGCCGGGTTCCTCGTCCGGCGCATCGCACCAGGAGGGTTTTTCTGCTCAACCCGGCGACTGCGGATGTCGCCCGGGAGCGTCCCCGTTGCCTATCCGGGGGTTGTCGGCGAGGTTCCGATCGCGCTCAAGGCGCTGAACGGGTCGTCGCTCGTCACGCCGCCGGGCAGCGCATTGATCGCCGCGGTGAACTGCGACCAGGCGGCGCTGGTCGGGTTGCCCGTCACCTGGCCGTAGAGCTGCGCGAGCGTCCCGCCGTCGCCGAGGGCGACCATCGCCTGCGCGACCTCGGCCAGGCTGTGTCCCAGGCTGAGGACCCAGGACAGGAACGCCATGCCGCAGCCGGTGCTGTCGGACCCCTGGTCGGTCGGCTCGGTCTGGTCGACCCAGTTGGCCATGCCGTCCTGGGCCCACACGTCTGCTCACGGTGCGGGCTCAGGCGGTGCGGCTGGCCTCGCGTGGCGTCAGGCGCCGTTCTTGGCCGCCTTGCCTGTCACCGCGGCCTTGCCCGATACGGCGGCCTTGCCCGTCCCGGCGCGGACCGGGATGCGCTTGGCGTGCACTTCGGGTGCCTTGGGCACCAGGACCTGAAGGACACCGTCCTGGGCTGAGGCTTCGATGGCGTCGGCCATCACGTGGCTGGGCAGGGTGATCGACCGGCGGAAC
>DASYYE010000345.1:0-39255 GCA_035946955.1 Streptosporangiaceae bacterium
AGTTATTCATTCGCTGCTTCATCTCAGCCAGGATGTCCGGCGCGTCGCGCTGGTCTGCGCACGTCAGGAATACATATCCAAATCGGCTCTCGTAGCTCCGGTTCGACTCGGCGAGGGCGAGAGTGGCCGCCGCACCCGCGCCCGCCAGGCCAGCCTGCTCCGCACGGGCCATTGCCGATGGCGTCCCGGCCTCCAGTTGGCCGCCGAGTGGCGGGTGAGCGCGCAGAGCCTCTTCGACTTCCGGCCAGTCCAGCGCGTGGACCTCGGTCGACGCGCTAGCCAGCAGAGAGCCCCGGTCGGCGTACGGCCGTCCCGCCGCGACCACACCAGCCCAGGCGCGCGATGCGCAACAGTCGAGCAACCAGGATTCGGCGCTGTCGCGGGGCAGCCTATTGAAGCCGTCGGTGTTCAATGAATCCCTCGATCGAGCGCGCCGGTCAGCCGACATCCAGTATCAGCTCGGCCGCGTGGTCCAAAGCGGACAGCACCCACTGCTCGAAAGAGACGCCTGCGCGCTCTGCGGCCTTGTGCCACCAGTCGACCCGGCTGCCAGGAACGGCGAGCTTCTTCATTTTCTCTGGCTTGTCCGCCGCCGGTTCGGGCGGCCCCGCGAGTTGGGCGTTCCGGACAGCGAGCCGGAGTTGCCTTGTCGTCCAGCCGCGCTGCTCGGCCTGCTCAAGCCACTGATCCTGCTCCTCGTCCGGCAGGGACGCGAGTTCGGAATGGTGCTGGAAAGTGAGTGCTGAGTGGCGCCGGTCTTTCGGGAATCGCCGCGCGACCCACGCGTAGTTCCTGAGCGTCTGATACTGGAGCCCGACTGCCTCGATGCCGCGCTGGTACCTGTCGGAATATTGCTCCCGGCCGTACACCAGCCAATCTCCAAGCCACCAGCACGACGAATCGACAAGGCCAGACAGCCGACGGCCGGCCAGTGTCCATTCGTCAAAGGAGAGTCGTGCGGTAATATGGAGGCCTACCTTGGTGGTCAGGACTCTTCCTTGGAGCGCAAAACGCTCCGCGTCGTCAGACCGCAGTCCTGGAATCCCCGCACGAACGGGGGCGGAGATTGTGTCGGCTATTCCCCTCGTGTCAACCATCCTAGACATACCTTCCCCGTAAGAAACCCCGCTCACCCTGGGCCTACCCGCTTATTACCGCTAATCACAGATTGAATCCCCGTATCTTCAGGGCAGTTAGTGAAACGGCATCATTTGCACACCCTATACACCCCGGATGGGGCTGGCCAGCCATGGCTGGCGAACAAGGGTAATTACGGGGCTATGGCGAGCCGGGTACGCCGTGCCAGCCGGGTGAGCGGGGCGCGGCAGGCCCGCAGGCAGGGAAGCACGGACGGCCACCACCGTGGCGAATGTCCCGTCGACAGGACAGCCACCAGCCCCGCGGTGGCGAGGGCACACAGCTCAGCCGTCAGGCCTCGCCGGGCTCCTCATGCTCCGGAAATGCCACCTCACGGCCGACGCCGAGTTCCCGTGCCCGCTGCGCGATGTGTAGGCCGGAGAGGGTGTCCTCGGTGGCCAGGCCAAGCGACTTGAACAGGGTCGTCTCAGCGGGGCCGCAGCGGCCCGGGGACCTGCCGAGCAAGACCTCGCCCACCTCGGCCTTGATCGCCTCCGGGCTCAGCAGTCCCTGGGCGATGGGAACCCCGATGTCGCCCGCTTCGATCAACGCGGCCGACCTGCTGTCCACGAACACCGAGCAGCGCGCGACCAGTTCGCTGGCGAGCTCCCGCTTGTCCGGGAAAGACGAGCCCACCGCGTTGATGTGTGCCCCCGGCATCACATGCCGGTCCTCCAGGACTGGCTCGGTGCTGCCGGTCACGGTGCAGATGATGTCCGCGTCCGCGGTGGCTTCGGCCACCGATGAGACGGCGTTCACAGGAAAAGGAAGGTCATGCGCGGACTCGGCAAGGGCGAGCGCCCGCTCCGCGGTCCGGGACCATATGCGGGCGTGCCGCAGTGGCCGCACCGCCGCCATGGCTTCCAGGTGGCTGCGCGCCTGGACGCCGGCGCCCACGATGGCCACCGTGCTCGCGTCACTGCGGGCGAGCAGGTCCGTGGCCACGCCGGAGACTGCGGCGGTGCGGATAGCGGTAATGGTCGCGCCATCGAGCAGGGCGTCCAGCCGCCCGGTCCGCTCGTCGAAGACCATGACAAAGCCGGAGTTCACCGGGAGCCCTATCTGCGGGTTGCTGGGCTTGACGGCGATTATCTTGATGCCGAAGCCACCGTGCGGCATGTCTCCGGACGAGCCCACATACGCCGGCATCACCGCGTAGGCGTCGCCGCTGGGGGTGCGCAGCATGAGACGCTGCGGCTGGATGACGTTCTCGGAACTGAAAAGCCGCAGCGCCGAACGCATCAGCTCGATGGATTCCTTCATCGGGTAGAGGGAACGGACCGCTTCAGCGTCCAGGACGAGCATCAAGCACCTCCGGCCACGTTTTCGCCAGGTTTCGCATGGCCCGCGGGCACCCAGGGCTACTTGGACACGGACGCCTGGTCACGGGCCGCCATCTGATCACGCAGGGACTTGGGCCGCATATCCGTCCAGACCTTCTCAATGTGTTCGAGGCAATCCGATTTGCGGCCCTGGAAGCCAGCCGCACGCCAGCCCTCTGGTATCTCACGCCCAGTGCGCCATATCGAGTATTGCTCTTCCTCATTGATCACCACGTCATACGTTACTTCGGCCTCGTTCGCTTCCTCACCGCTCATGATTGTTACCCTTATGCACATAGGAGAGCGTGGCGATGGGACACCACCTGCAATATGGTCAATGACCTCCCCACCCGCAGCAGGCCACGCATGAATGGTACTGGCCCTTCTTGCTAATGTCTATTGGCGAGGAGGTCGCCATGGGAACGCTTTCGGTGGGTGCTGTCAGATTCAGCGATGTACTGCGGGCACAGGTGCAGTTGGCTGGCCGCATCCGCCGGACTCCTATGGCACAGCTGCCCACGCTGAGCGTCCTGCTGAAATGCGAATCGGCACAGGCCACCGGATCCTTCAAGTTCCGCGGTGCACTGAATGCAGTGATCGAGGACCGCCCAGACCAGGTGGTGGCGGGCTCTTCAGGTAATCACGGCATCGCATTGGCACGCGCCGCACGCATGGCGGGGGCGACCGCGACCATCTTCATGACAGCGGACTCCGACCCATGGAAACGGCAGCGGATACAGCGGGAAGCGGGCGTGGTAGAGCTCTGCGAAGGCGGCAACGATGCCCGCGACGAGTGTGCGCGCGCTCATGCCCAGCGGACCGGCGCTTCCCTGATATCCGCCTATGAGCATCCGGCCGCGATCGCCGGCAACGGGACGGTGGGCCTGGAGGTCATCGCGCAGGCACCGGATGTGACAGACCTCTTCGTGCCCGTTGGAACGGGTGGACTGCTGGCGGGTGTGTGCCTGGCCGTGCGCGGTGCGCGGTCCGCCGCACGCGTGGTGGGAGTGGAGCCGGCAGGCGCCGATGACTTCGTACGGTCGGTGAGCGCCGGCCGGCGAGTGCAGATCGACGCGCCAGAGACGATCTGCGATGGCGCGCGGGCGCAGCGTCCGGGGGCGCTGGCCTTCCGCGTAGCCGCCGAACTCGTGGATGACGTGATCGCTGTGCCCGACTCCACCACCCTGCGGGCGTGGCGGCTGTTGGCATCCCTGGGCATCCGCGCCGAGCCGACCGGTGCCCTTGCCCTCGCCGGGCTGCTGACCAGCCACCGCGTGGGCGCAGTGCCGGTAGCGATCGTGTCCGGCGGAAACATGTCGGGCGAGCGGCGATTGGCCCTGCAGGATCCTCACGCCGCGGCATACGGCCGGGGCAGCCCCGCTCGGGTCATGACGGGTGAGCCGTCAACTCCCGGCCCTCCTCCGGCGCCCGGTCAGGCGGCCACGAGTCACTGACCAGGCGCGCCACGGACCGCAGCAGGACGTCCGCACCACGGCAGAGGTCAACCATGTCGGAGTTCTCGTCGGCCCGGTGGCTCACGCCCGCGCGGCTTGGAACGAAGATCATTCCAACAGGCGCGATAGCCGCCACGATCTGGGCGTCGTGGCCGGCACCGCTCGGCATCACCAGCGTCTCCGCCCCCAGCGTGGCCGCCGCAGCCGCCGCGGCGCTGCGCAGGAACTGCGCGGTCCTCACTGGTTCGCACCGGTGTGACCGCGACACAACGACCTCGACGCCACGCTCCCGGGCCACCTCACTGGCCGCCCCCCGCAGCTTCGTCTCACCGCCATCGAGACCTCCGGCCGTGACGTCGCGGATCTCGGCTGTCATACGAACCCGCCCAGGGATGGTGTTGACCGTGTTCGGGTGGTTCTCGATGAAGCCGACGGTTGAGGTGGCGCAGGCGCCCCGGGCGACGGACAGGTCCTCGATTTCGAGCACTAGACGTGCCGCCGCCGCGAGGGCGTCGTGCCGTGCCGGCATGGGCACGGTTCCCGGGTGCCCCTGCCGCCCGCATACCTCGATCTCGAAGACCGAACGGCCGGTGATCGCGTCAACGATGCCGATCGGGATCCGCTGGCTCTCGAGCGTCGTGCCCTGCTCGATGTGCAGTTCCAGGAAAGCGGCGATGCTCCCACGCTCCCATCGGGCGCCACTCAGGCCGCCGGGGTCGCCTCCGGCCGCGCTGAGACAGGCCGCTACCGGCTTGCCGTCCTGGTCGGCGGCGTGCTCCCAGTCGGTCAGCGAGCTAGCCACCGCCCTGGACCCCCAGAACGGGTACTGGACTCCGGCGCCCTCCTCGTTCGAGAACGCCACGGCCACCGGCTCGAGCGCACACGGCAGGCCGGATTCGTGCAGCGTGGCCAGGGCCTCGATCGCAGCGACCACTCCATATGCCCCGTCCAGCCACCCGCCCTGCCGGACCGTGTCCAAGTGCGAGCCGAACAGGACGACCGGGGATCCACTGCGATCGCGGTCCAGCGGGCGGCGGCTGATGAACAGGTTTGCCGCCGCATCGGTACTCGCCGACAGCCCGGCCGCTCGCGCGACGTCGCACAGGAACGAGCGTGCCTCGGTCTCGGCCGTTGAGAGCCCAAGCCGCGACAGGCCGCCCTGCGGATCGGCGCCGATACGGGCAAGGGCCCGTAACGTCGTTTCGAACCTGTGAGGCTGGATGCGCAAGCCGTCGGCCTGGCCGGGTGCCACGGGAGCCACCGCGCCAGCGGGCTGGCCAGCGCCGGCCGCGTGCCCGGCACGCGGGTGGCCACCGGCCCCGGGTGCCTCATCCCGGCCGCCCGCGGCCCCGTCCGCGGCGAGCAGTGCCCGGCGGTTGACCTTCCCGTTGGCATCAAGCGGGAACTCCCCGACCCACGCGAACTCCGCCGGGATCATGTACCGCGGAATCCGGCCGACGAGAAATCCGCGCATCGCCGTGGCTGGCACGGTGCGCTCACCACGCAGGTACGCCAGCAGCCGGGTGTCGCCCGCGCGCTTGTCGGCCACGAGGACGGCGCCGGTGACGCACTCGTGCTGCATGAGCGCCGCCTCAATCTCTCCCAGTTCGACTCGGTGGCCCAGCAGCTTGACCATGCCATCGCGGCGGCCCACAAAGGTAAGCACGCCAGAAACTCGCCGGCACTCGTCGCCGGTGCGGTACACCCGCTCCGGGCCGGTGCCGAGCTCCAGGGTCACGAACCTCTCGGCCGTGAGGTCGGGCCGGTTGAGGTAGCAGCGCGCCAGGCCAGGGCCTGACATGCACAGCTCGCCGGTGGCGTCTCCCTCGAGCACGGCACCCGCGTCGTCGATGAGGTATGCCTGCATGTTGTGGAGCGGCGTCCCGATCGGAGCGTCGCGGTAGTTGTGCTCGTCGATGTCGATCATCGTGCTCATCATGGTGTTCTCGGTCGGCCCGTAGGCGTTGATCAGCCGGGTGCCGGAGCCTGCGAGGAGTTCGACCATCATCCCCAGATGGGGTGGGCTGGCTCCTTCACCGCCGAAGAACAAGGCGTCGAGCAGCCGCAACTCGGACAGGCCTTCCTCGGCCACGAAGTTGAGCACCGCCGTCGTGAGAAACAGGGTGGTGATCCCGTGGTTCTTGATCGACGCAGCGAGCGTGGCAGGGTCGAGAGCCTCGCGCGGCGTCAGCACGACGCACGTGCCGCCCATGGTGAGGGGCCCCCATATCTCGAAGGTCGAGACATCGAAGGCGTCACGGCAGCAATGGGCCATGATGGTGCCCTCGGAGAGACCCAGCCGCGGGTCCGTGACCAGGTTCTCCACACCCCGATGCTCGATCAGCACGCCTTTCGGTGTCCCGGTCGAGCCGGACGTGTACAGCAGGTACACCGCGTCCCTGCTGCCGTGGCGGCCCGTGGGCGGTGCAAGATCGCCCCGGTCGCCGGCCGGGTCAGCGCCGAGGACGAGTTCCCGGACACCGTGGGACGCACCCGCACGCTGGTCATCGACGATCAGGACGGCGGGCGTCGCGTCGGACAGGATCTGTTCACGCCGCGCCGGTGGGTCGTCCCCATCGAGGGGCAGGTAGATGCCTCCTACCTGGGCCGCCGCCAGCATGGCCGCGATGCACCGCATCCCAGGCGGAAGCATGATCGCGACGATGTCGCCATGACCTACGCCAGCGGACCGCAACCACCCAGCGATACGTCCTGACGTTCTCCAAAGCTGCTCGTAGGTATACTCCCCGGACGCGTCGGCGACCGCGATATCGAAAGGCCGCGCCTGTACCTGCTTCCAAACCAGACCGTCTACTGTCACCAATCAATAGTAGGGAAAACCTCGCGCGGACCACCAGTACCGTGCCGCTCAGGTCTTGTTCACGCGATTGGTCTTCGCCCTTGGCCAAGTCGGCTTTGGCGGTGTTAGCATTGCCCCTTAAAATGCCTGCGGCAACCATCTGCGAGCTGGGCTGGGTTGTCTTGACCTGCTCGGCCGTTACCTGGCGAGACGCTGGACAGCAGGCAGCCGTCAGGCCGTACAATCGACATCTCCATTTCCCTATGATGTGACCGAAACTAGGTGTGTGCCTAGCCAGGAGGTAAGGTGGCGGATCCCGCGCAGGAGGCGCTCCGGCAGACGCTACTGGCGACTGTTGCGAGCCTGCTCAATTTGGAAGACGTTTCCGGAAGCGACAACTTCTTTGAGCTTGGCGGCCATTCGATCATCGCCGCGCAGATGCTCAGGATGCTGGAACCCGAATTGGGCTACCGCGCCCCGCTGAGGCACGTGTTCGAGTCGGAAGACCTTGATGAGCTCGCTGCCCGGCTGTCGGACGGGCTGGGCGAGGCGAAAGCCGTGCCGTGAGCACCACGGACTCCTCCCCGCGCGCGGACTTCTGGCGACGGCCGTACACCGGTTACCGGGAGATACAGCGCCAGTCGCCGGTCCACTACGACCCAGACCTGTCGGCTTGGCTCGTCACCTCTTACGATGCGGTGCGAGCCGCCCTGCACCACCCATCGCTGTCCTCCGCCTGGCTGGAGCGGCGGGCTGACATGACGGCGCCGGATGCCGCGGCCGCGAAATTCGTGCACTCGGTCCTGTCGCGGTGGTTCGTACTCACCGACGCTCCCGAGCACGCCGAGCTCCGGGGCGTGGTCGGCCGCGCCTTCACCCCCCGGACCATCGCGGCCATGAAGCCGTTCATCCGTGACC
Organism: Streptosporangiaceae bacterium; assembly: GCA_035946955.1. GTDB lineage: Bacteria > Actinomycetota > Actinomycetes > Streptosporangiales > Streptosporangiaceae > DASYYE01. Next base: position 7,632 of record DASYYE010000345.1, read on the forward strand.
GCGTCGAGTATCTGATGTCCGCCGCCGCGGCCAAGGGCACGGTCGTGGACGTCATCTCAGATGTCGCGGCACCGCTGTCGGCCGCGGTGATCAACCGGATCATCGGGCTCGACCCGGCACTGGAGGCGTCGATGCCGAAGTGGGCGGACGTCCTCGCCCGCTATCTGGCCAACATCTCGCGCCGTGACCTCGCCGACCAGACGGCCGCGATGGTCTCGGACATGGAGAAGGCGATCCGCGCCCGGCTCCGCGACCGGGCACTGCCCGAAGGCACCGTGCTGCACGACATCGCGCAACGGACAGACCGTGGCACCGCCGCTGTGGCCGAAGCGGTCAGCACCGTGTCCCTGCTTCTGTACGCCGGGTTCGAAGCGACCTCTCAGGCGGTGGGGCTGGTCACGCTGGCCCTGCTCGACCATCCACGGCTGCGGGGCGAGATCGACCCGGACGACGATGCCGCTGTCGCGGCGGCCGCGGAGGAGTTGCTGCGCTTCGATACCCCGGTCCTGCAACTGCCTCGCATCGCCTCGGCTGATCTGGAGCTGGACGGCTGCCAGATCAGGTCGGGCGACCTGGTCGTTGTGGTTCTCGGCGCGGCTAACCACGACGAGAGGCACTACCAGGATCCGGACGTCATCCGGCTGGGGCGCGACCCCGGGGGCTCCCTCGTATTCGGGCACGGTGCGCACTTCTGCATCGGAGCGGCGCTCGCCCGGTCCGAGATCGCCTGCTACCTCACCTATCTGCTGCGCCGCGCGCCGGACTTCGTCTCTGCCGGGGAGCCGCGCTGGAACCGGGCCAGCACCGTGCGGATGCTGGAATCGGTCCCGGTGGTTCTCCATCCCGGCCCCCACCACGCCACCAGCAGGAGTTGACGTGTACGTGCCAGCGTCGGACCTCCAGCGCAGCATCTTCTTCACATCCGCGTTGCATTCGGGCCCCGATTTCTACGCGATGCCGATGGCCTGGCGGGTGCGTGGCGGCCGCCTGGACGCGCAGTCGCTCGCCGCGGCCGGCGCCTCGCTGGTCCTGCGCCACGAAGCGCTGCGGACATCCTTCGTCCAGATCGATGGCCAGGTATGGCAGCGGGTCGGCGACCCTTGGGCCCCAGCCGTGGACCAGATGAGCTTTGCCGGGATGGACCCAGAGTCTCGCGAGGCAGCGGTCAGGCAGTGGCTCGGCGAACTCTCCGCCGAGCCGCTGTCTCCGGAGCGCGGCCAGCTGTTCCAGCTCGCACTGGCGGACCTCGGTGATGAGGGCCAGTTGCTCCACATGCGGACTCACCACATCGTGGCCGACGGGCCATCGGTGGGCATACTGCTCGACGACCTCGACCGTGCCTACCGCAACCGCCCGATGTACCCGGCGGCCGTGCAGTTTCGCGACGTGGTCCGTGCCAGGGCCGAGCGCTCCGGCAGCGAGTCAAGCCGCTCCCTCGATTTCTGGGCGCGGGCACTGGACGGCGTACCAGGTGACCTCGGCTTCACCCCGCCGGCCCCATCCCAGCCCCACTCCTCGGTGACCGTGGAGATTGGCTCAGACCTGGGCCGCTGGCCTGCCATGGCATGGGACAGATGGAAGGTGTCGTGGTTCACCGTGCTGGCTGCCGCGCTCGTCGCGGCGCTCCACCGCAGGACACAGCGGGACACGGTGTCGATCGGGTTTCCGGGAGCGGGCCGCTCGGACTCGCGCTATACCGACGTGGTCGGGCCGTGCACCACGATGATCGCGTTGTGCTCGCGCTGCGGCGGCTCGGACACCTTCGCCGATCTGGTCCTGGCGGTCAGGGCGCTGCTGGCCGAGGCGCTCGACCACGACGACGTCTCCTATGAGGCCGTTCTCTCGAAGGTCCAGCCGCGGCGCGCACCGGGCGACACCCCGTTCGTCGAGGTCACGCTCTTTCTCTCCACGCTCAGCGGGCGCCGCCGGCTGGGCCCGGCAACATTGGGCTATCTGCCGCACGTCAATCTGGCCACCGGCACCATGTTCACCGCGACCATGGCAGTCGTCGACGATGACGGCCAGCCCGCGGTGGTGGCCGCGTACCGGGGTGATCGCATCGCGAGCGATGAGGCCCGCGAACTGGCACGAGGATTCGCGTTCTGCCTTCGCCAGATCATGACCGCTCCTGAAGCGACAGTCCTATCCGGATGAACCGTCGCCCGTCCGGGCCGGGCGATCAGGCATAGCCACGCGCCTGAACCGCGTACATCTCCGCATACATGCCGCCCCGCGCGACGAGTTCATCGTGGGTGCCGCTTTCGACGATCCGGCCCTCCGACAGCACATGGATCACATCAGCCAGCCGGGCCGTGACGAGCCGGTGGGTCACGAAGACCACCGCAGCGCCTGCACTGCGGCGGGCCACCGCGAGCTGGCTGGCGATCAGCTGCTGCTCCGCGAACACATCCAGGTTGCTGGACGCCTCGTCCAGGACGAGCAGACGAGGCTGCGCCACCATTGCCGCCCGGGCAAGCGCCACACGCTGCCACTGCCCGCCGGACAGTTCCGTCCCGCCGGGCCGCGAGCGGGTGCCGAGCAAAGTGTCGAGGCCGCGCGGCAGCGACTGCGCGAACCGCTCCGCGCCCACCGCAGCGAGACCATCGAGCACCTGGTCATCGGTCGCACCCAGCGCCCCGAAGGAAACGCCCTCTCGCAAGGTCGATTCGATCCTCGCGTAGTCCTGGAAAACTGCCGCTGCCTGCCCGGATGGGACCGCCCCCACCGCCTGCGATTCGCCGCTGTCCGGCCGGCGCAACCCCAGCAAGACGCTGACCAGTGTGCTCTTGCCGCTGCCGTTCTCGCCCACGACCGCCACAAGGCTGCCCGGCTGGACACGCAGGGACACGCCATCGAGCGCGGGGACGCCGTCGGGCTGGTAGCGGACCACCGCCCGGTCCAGCCACAGGTCCCGGCCGCCGGGATCCGGAAATGCCGCGGCAGGCCGGTCACGCTCCCGGGGTGTATCGACGTTCACCAGTTCCGCGTGCTGCGCGTAGACGCTGAGGCAAAGGCTCAGCGAGGACAACGCGGGGTAGACCGCCCCGCTGATGGCTGCGGCCTGGGTGGCCACGATGAACGCCAGGACTGCCGTGCCGGCATCCATCCGCTGACTGCTGAACGTGAGCAACAGGCTGGCGGCGAAGACACCGACGACGATGACCTCCGCGCCTGCGGCCACCACCACGCCGTGGCGACGGGCCCGGTGCAATTGGGCGTCCTGGGCGTCCCAGACACTGCGATAGCGGTTGACCAGCAGTCGGCCGGTACCGCCGGTGCGGATGTCCTTCGCCGGGCCCGCGGCGGTCATGAGCGCGAACAGCGACCGCGTGAGGCGGGTGTCCATAGCCGTCCGGAGGGTCACCGCGGTGAGCCGTTGCTGAGCCACCATCGCCGCCGCTGCCACCACGGCGAGGCCGAGGAACAGCAGTGCCAGCAGCGGTGAGACCGCGACCGCCATGCCGAGCAGCGCGCCAGCGCTCGCGAGCAGGACCACCACCCCGTTCAGCGCGCTGGGCAGGGCGGAAATCGCGTCACGCTGCTCGTCCACCGCGACGGCGAGCTCGGCGATGCGGCCGGTGTCGAGATGGTCGGTCGCGGCACGCTGCTGCTCTGCTTCGGCCGCGGAGAGATCCATCTGCCGACCGAGCCGCAGGCTCAGCGCGGTGACCGCGCCGTAGTTCACCCACGTGGCCGCCATCAGGGTTATGACACCGCCACCGATCAGGATGCCAGCGGTGACCCATCCGGAATGATGGCCGGCCGCTACCTGGTTGACCGCCTGGCGGGCCGCCAGCCCGAGCAACGAGATCGACGCCCCGACCACCAGTGCGGCGGCCGCGGCTGTGACCGTGAGCCGACGGCTGCCGGCGAGCAGTTGACGCAGCGCCATGCGCAGCGCGGGAACCACCTTGACTGCCGATCCGGTCATGCCGCTGTCCAGGCCGTGGCCTGCATCGCGAACATCGCCGAGTACAGCCCCTGCGCCTGTACCAGGTCGTCATGCCGGCCCTGCTCGACGACCCGGCCATCATCGAGGACGACTATCCGGTCGGCGTTGCGCACAAACGGGAGCCGGTGGCTGACGATCACGGTCGTGAGGCCCTGGCACCGCTGCGCGAGCATCATCGAGGTGGCCACCTCGCTGGTTGGGTCGAGGCTGGCAGTGGGCTCGTCGAGGATGACGGCGCGGCTGCCGGTCCGTACCTTGTACAGGGCGCGGGCGATGGCGATGCGCTGCCATTGGCCCCCGGACAGTGACGTGCCCAGTTCCAGCGTGGTGTCCAGGCCATCTGGCAGGCTCTCGGTCAGAGAATCCAGCCCGACGTCGGCGAGGCACTCCCTGACGAGCTCGCGTGATGCGCCGGGCTCAGGTGCGATGTTGAAGAGCAGTGAACATGGATACCGCGCGAAGTCCTGGTGCACCACCGCGAGTGAGTGCTGCCAGGCTGCCCGGTCTATCTCCGTCATGTCGACGCCGTCGATCACCAGATGAGCGGGTGCTACTTCGTGGAAACCGCACATCAGTTTCAGCAGGGTCGTCTTGCCTGAGCCGTTGAGACCGACGATGCCGATCCGCTCGCCGGGCGAGATGTCGAGGGACACATCCGACAGCGCGGGGCCGCGCTCGCCCCATGGATAGGCGAAGCTGAGCCCGTGGCACGTGATCGCGGCCGGGCCACTGCGGGCGAGTGGGTCACCGCCCCCTGTCATGCGGCCCGACGCCTCGATCAGCGCCGCGGCCGCCGGCATGGCCTGCGCGCCTAGCTCGGCACTCTGGTCGGCGTCCACCATCCTGCGCGAGGTGCTGATGGCGAGGCCGATGATGAGTGAGAGCGCGATGAAGCCGTTGGACAGTGAGATCCGGCCTGCCGACCACTCGGTGAAGGTAAGAGTCAGGGCCGCGCCAAAGCCCGCGGCGAAGACAGTGATCGCGCCAGCGAGCACCCACCGGCCGGCCCGCCGGTGCCGGGTAAGCCGTTCGTCCACGTCGTCCCAGGCGGTTTCGATCTCCCGCCGCACCCACGGCCACATGGTGAAGATGCGCAGCTCACGCGCGACGCTGGGCTGCCAGATGAGTTCGCGGACGTAGTTGACCCGGCGGAAGGTGCCAGCGTGCTCGACGAGTTCGAGCGCATAGGACTGGACGGTTCGGACGAACATCCTCCGGCAGATAATGACGGTGACGGCCACGCACACGGCAGCGGCGGCGCTTGCCTTTGCCAGCAGGATGACCGCCCCGATCGTCTGGGCGGCGGCCGTCGCGCGCTGGCTCACCCGGACCACGGAGCCACCCGGGTTGTACCGGCCCGGGCCGACGCCGACGGCCATGTTCAGCCGGTCCCGCAACTGCGGGTCTTCCAGTTGCGCCACGTCGGGGGGGCCGCTCACCGCCTGCATCACGTCCGCCCGCATGTGGCCGTTGAACATCCGGCCGAGCTTCCAGGTGTACGCGTCAAGTGCGACCCGGGCGATAGCCGCGACCGCTATCAGGGCGCTCAGCGCCACGACCGGCCAGGCGAGTAGCGAGACGGAGAGTGTGGCACGCCCACCGGCGTGGTCGATCAGCGCGACAACATGGGCCGCCGGGAGCACCACCAGCACCTGCGCAAGCGCCCCGGCCACTACCCAGAACACGATGGTCATGACCAGTGCGGGGCTGAGCTGGAAGCACCGCCGCCATACCTGCCACAGCGCGGTGTTCGGGCGAGGCAGTGACCACCGCGCCGCCGGTCTCACTCGCATGCTCCATTCATTCAAGGAGCCTAACATGGTGACCAGAACCGTACATTAAAGGGGCGCGGTTGTGAATGCGAGAGCCATTCAGTCATAAAGACTCCGTCTGTCCCGGAGGCGCTGTCAGCGCGGCACACGGGAGATGCGAGGCGCTATATCGCCGTCGCCGGAGCCCGCAGCGATAGCAGCCAATCCGGCAACCGTGGGGTTGCTCATGAACTGGGGCAGGACCACATCAAGGCCCTCGTTCCTGAGCGCCCGGAGCATCACCACTGCGCTGAGCGAGTCGCCGCCCACGGCGAAGAAGTCGTCGTCTTCGACGAAGTCAGAGTGCCTGAGTATCCTTTCCCACACAGTCATGATGCGTTCTTGCATGTCGTTGTCACTGCCCATCTGTTCCTCCAGCGTGTGCCAGCTCATTCGCTCCTCGCCGCGTGTGCGGCGACACCACTGCCCGCGCCGGCTTCGCATCGCCTCTGTGCTCCAGCCTCGTCGGCCAGCCTGCGGAGTACACCGAGGAACTGGCCGAGCACCTCGTCCGCCTCCTGGACGGTCCCGTCCCGAAGCCGCAGATGGCACTGCAGGCGCCCGGACCGCCGGATGATGCCCAAGCTGACCGGCACGCTGTTGCGAGAGGCGGCGGCAATGGTGCGCAGCCCGGCCGGAGCCAGCAATTCATCCACGGTGTCGAGCGCGGGCAGGTACTCGCAATTGATGTCGGTGGAGTAGGGAGGCTGGCCGCCCGGTGTGCCAAGCAATTCCCTGATCCGCGACATGGGCAGCCATTCGACCCCACGGACAGCAACGTACTCATTCCATGCCCACAGCAGAGACTCGACCGGACCGCCAGCGGCAGAAGGCATTCGTACGCGCACGGGGACACTGTTCGTAGCCTGCCCAACGATACTCTCGACTCCGGTAATTTCCGGCGGGCGTCCTGACACTGTCTGCCCGAACAACGACTCGGCACAGCCAGCCCGCTCACAGAGCACCATTCCCCAGCCGGTGCAGTAGATCATGCTCGCCGTGACACGGTACCGGCGCGCAACGTTTTCCAGCGCCGTGACGAGATCCGTATCCAGCCAGCGCCAGCGACTGGCCCAGTGCGTCCCGTCGCCGCCGATCCCGGCAAGCTGCCGGGTGCCGTCGAAGCCGTCGAGGTAACGGCGCCACAGTTCAGTGGCCGCGTCCACATCCTGCCGTTCGATCCAGTCGGTAATGGTGACGAAGCCATTGGTCTCGGGTGGCGCCGGCGGCCGGTACTCGACGATCCGGCGATAGGCGCCGGCGATGCGGCGCAGCACAAGTGGGTAGCTCCAGCCGTCGAGCAGGGCGTGATGATACGTCCACACCACCTCGGTCTCCCAGCCTGGCATCAGCAGGGCGGTGATCCGCTGCAACGGCGCCTTCTCCTCATCGAACCCTCGCTGCCGGTCGGCGGCCAGGAACGACGAACGTGCCTTGTCGGCCCGATCCGGGCGCAGGTGCGACCAGTCGTTGACGTCGAAAGGGATGGGCGCGCGTGAGCGGATGACCTGGACGGGGCGCCCGTGGTCGTCCCAGGCGAACGAGGTCCGCAGGACCGAGAACGCATCCGTGGCATCCTGCCACGCCGCACGCAGGCACCCGAGGTCCGTCCCGGCGGCAACCGAATAGCGGAACTGCTGGACGAACAGCTCGGTGCCCGGGAACGAGGCGGACTGGAACACCTGGCCGCCCTGCACCGCCGCGCTCGGCGCGACGGCGATGATGTCGGGCGCTTCGGCCAGCAGTCCCCGCAGCCTCTCCTCGCTCATCGCCGCACCGGGGTGGACCTCGATCGCCGGGCCCTCGTTGAGTGCGCGATCACCGTCGCGCTCGCGGGGCGGGAGGGATGGGTCAGGGCTGGCGGCTGCCCGCAGGATCGCGTGGATGGTCTGGTGCTCGAAGATGTCGGCGGTGGTGAGCCGAAGCTGTTCGCGGGCGGCCTTGGCGACGATCAGCAGGCTCGTGATGGAGTCGCCGCCCAGGTCGAAGAAGTTGTCGTAAACCCCGATCCGGTCCTGCCGCAGCACCTCACACCAGATGCGCGCCAGCGCCTGCTCTCCGGGCGAACTGGCCGCCACGAAGCCTTGTGCGGGTTGTGGCCGCACCGCGGCAGGTTCCGGCAGCGCGCGCCTGTCGGCTTTTCCGTTGGCCGTCATCGGCAGCTCATCGAGCAGCACGAACTCCGACGGCACCAGGTAGTCGGGCAGCCGCTCGGCCACCCACTCCCGCAGCCGCGACATCGGCGGTCCGCCCGCCGCCCCAGGGGCCGCGGTCACATAGGCCACCAGTCGCCGTTGCCCGCCGGGGTCCTCACGGGCCACCACCGCGGTGCCCCCCACTCCGGCGAACCCGGCTACCACCGACTCCACCTCGGCGGGCTCGACGCGGAACCCACGTATTTTCACCTGGTCGTCGGCGCGCCCCACGAATTCGAGCAGGCCGTCCGCACGCCACCGCACCAGATCGCCCGTCCGGTAGAGCCGCCGCCCCTCACCGCCGAAGAACCCGTCCGGTACGAACCGGTCGGCCGTCATGCCGGGCTGGCCCGCATAGCCACGGGCCACCCCCGCCCCTCCGACCAGCAGCTCCCCCGTGACGCCCACCGGCACCACATCTCCGTGGCTGTCGACGACCACCGCCTGCGTCCCGCGCAGCGGCCTGCCGATCACCTGCGCGGCCTCACTGGTGATCTCACCTATCACCGAATCGACGGTGCATTCCGTCGTCCCATAGGCATTGAGAGCGGTAAAGGGTGCCGATGCGAGAACTTGGCGCAGCGGCGCGCTGATGGGCTCACCGCCGACAAGGAGATGGCGCAACGTGGCCGATCCGGCGAGCCCGGCTTCGATCAGCGGCGGCAGGTGTGAGGGCGTGCAGTCCAGCGAGGTGGCCCCGACCTCATCGAGCAGGGCAACGAACCGGTGTGGCGAGTCGCGCTGCTCATCGGTGGGGATGATGAGCTGGCCACCGCCACACAGGACGAGCAGTTGCTGGATGGACGCGTCGAAGTTCAGCCCGGCATTGAGGACGGCGACCGCGCTGGGCCCCATGTCGACGATCTCCGACAGTGCGGAATAGAGGGCGGCGACGCTGGTGTGCTGGACCATCACGCCCTTGGGCTGCCCCGTCGATCCCGACGTGTACAACACATAGGCCAGGTCTTCTCCTGTCACAGGCACCGGGGCCCTGGCACCCCGCCTGCCGTCCTCACCTGCCCACTCCTCGGCCACCGGCCCCTCGTCCAGCGGCACCACGGGGACGCCCAGGTCCGGGATCTCCCCGGTGCCCACCACCAGCGACAGCCCCGCGTCGGCCGAGATGAACGCCAGGCGCTGCGGCGGGAACCTCCGGTCCAGCGGAACGTACGCGCCGCCCGCCTTCAGGATCCCCAGCACCGCGGCCACCATCGGCACCCCTCGCGGCACGCACAGCCCGACCCTCGTGCCCGGGCACACTCCGGCGTCGGCCAGCACAGACGCGGCCACGTTCGCCCGCCGTTCCAGTTCGCCATAGGACAAGGTGTCGTCCCCGCACCTGACAGCCGCCGCCGGACCTCGCAGGTCAGCTCTTCTCTCGAACAGCACGTGGACCGGTGCCTCACCGGCCAGCGGGCTCGCCGGGAGCTGGGAGCGCGAACTGCTCTGACTCATCGAGTTCCTCCACTGCCAGTAGGCACCACGCGTGCCAGGGTGCCGGCCCGTTTCATCGTCCGGCTCCTTCCAGGAGCTTCGCGAGATCGCCCGCGGCCCGGGCGAGGTCGTCCTGGGTGGGGACCGCCCGCCATTCCGCGGCGCCGGCGTGCACAGCGAGCTGGCCCGTGGTGCGGACCCAGGCTGGCGCCTGCGGGCACTCGCCCACGGCGCGCAAGACCGCGATGTCGCACGCGGCTTCCGCCACGGCGGCGGGCGCATGCGATGTGGCCGCCGCGTGGACGGCGACCAGGCGCCGCAGCGTTCCCATGTCCGCGCTGGGAGGTAGCTGTCCACGCAGCTTCAGGTCACGCAACAGCGTGCGCAGCGCGCTACCGGGGCCGGCGGGCAGGTTCTGCCAGGAGCAGGGGGTGCAGCACCTCGCGTATCGGGCCACCGCGGTATCGTGCCGCGTCGCCGACTCCGCCGCGCGCTCGCTCGCCGCCTCCACCACGGCGACGGCCAGGTCCGCCCGCCCACGCAACGACGCGGCCGCGGCCACCGCGATCCGCCCGCCCAGGCCCCAGCCCAGGAGCACGAGGCCATCGCCTGGAAAGCCGACCAGCACGTCGAGACAGTTCGAGACCAGGCACGTGAAGTCCCTGCAAGGCTGGCTGCCTGGCTGTGTGCCAGCCCCTTCGAGGGCGTACAGAGGGTTCCGCACCCACTCGGCCAGCCGCGCGTACCGGGCAGCCTGCCCAGCCGCGTCCGGGACCACGACGACCGGGCGCCATCCCGGCCTCCCCCGGCCCAGCCGCACCAGACGCCGCGCCCCGGCCCCGTGCCTGGCCGCGAGAGCTTCGACCGTCCGCGCGTCATAGATGGCGGCAGGGGGCAGCGTCCGCCGGGTGGCCGCCGACGCGGACAGAGCGAGCGTGAGCACGTCGGGGGATGGCATGCCAAGGGTGACGAGCAGGTCGTCATCCATCCTGAAATCGCGGTGACCGAGCACGTCCTCGGCCAATTCGGCGAAGACCAGCTCGGCCAGGTCGCGGGGATCTGCCGCCACCGGGCCCCGGTGCCGCGCGGGGGGTGGCAGCGACCGGCGGTCGAGCTTGCCACTGGGCGTCACCGGCAGCCGGGACAGCCTGACGTACCGCGTGGGGATCATCGCTGGCGGCGCCCGCCCGGCGAGCTGGCGGCGAACCCGCGAACCGTCCGCGGTACCGGCCAGATAGGCGATGAGCTCTCCCCCGGAGAAGACCACGGCCGCGTCATCGACACCGGCGCAGCCACGCAGCAGCGCCTCGGCGTCGTCCAGCTCAACCCGGTTGCCGCGGACCTTGACCTGGCGGTCGGCGCGGCCGTGCAGCCGCAGCTCGCCGTCCGGGCCGACGCGCCCAAGATCGCCGGTCAGGAACATCCGCGACCCGGGCGCCCCCCAGGGGTCGGGCACGAACCGTGCCGCGGTGACGCCCGGGTCCAGGTAGCCGCGCGAGACTCCCGGGCCGCCGATGGCCATCGCACCCAGCGCGCCGCGCGGGCACAGCTCACCGTCGGCGCCGAGGAGGTGGACCGACGCGCTCGGGATGGGCTGGCCCACCGGCACGCCGCGGTCGCCGGTGCCCGGTTCACCGAGCTCATGGTAGGTCGAGGTCATGGTGCACTCGGTCAGCCCGTACTGGTTGATCACACGTGCCGACGGGGCCCAGGAGCTGGCGGCCGCGGCGAGCTCAGGCGTGAGCGCCTCGCCCGACACCAGGATGACTCGCAGCGACGGCGGCGCGGCGGGGCCGGCCGCCACGAGATGGCGCAGCACCGAAGGGACCACCGCCAGGATCGCCGTCACCTGAGCCTCGCGCATGCGCTGGGATATCGCGACGGCGTCGGCGGTTTCCGCGTCGTCGGCCAGCACCACATGCGCGCCGGCGGCCAGGGGGCAGAGCAGGTCACGGATGGAGGCGTCGAAGGTCAGCGAGGCCAGCTGCATGACGACGTCGGACGGTCCGAGGCCGACGACGTCACGGAGGTAGTCGCGGTAGTGCGCCGTGCCGGCATGCGTGGACACCACGATCTTCGGCATGCCGGTGCTGCCGGACGTCAGGTAGTGGGCCAGTGCGGCCTGCGGGTATGCCGCGGTGCTCACCACCGGCCCGGCGGCGCCGGTCAGCTCGTCAGCGCCGCTGATCCGGGTGCCGTCGGCACCGGGCACGAGCCGGACGGACACGCCGCACCGCGTGAGCAGCGCTTCGGCCCGGGCGTCGTGGGAGTCGACCGGCACGAGACTCCCCCCCGCCGCGAGGATCCCGAGCGCCATCGGCGCCAGGTCCAGGTGCCGCACGGCCTCGAGCGCGACCGCGCCGGTGCCACGGCGGCCCGCAGGGGTGCCCGGCGGGCCTGGGTGCCGGACACGCAGCCAGGAGGCGACCTGGCCGGCCCGCGCCAGCAGGCCGGAGTAGGTGAGCACCTGGCTGCCGAAGCTCACCGCGCGCGCGCCGGGTGTGCGCCAGGCCGCCGCCTGCACGTCTTGCATCAGGTCGCCCGCCACCGGCGGCCGCGGAATGACCCGCTTCGCGGGAGGCCGGGCGAGTTTCGCGTGCGGTAGGCCAGGTTTGCCGGCCGCGTCGGCCAGAATCCCGAGATAGTGCCCGGCGAGACGGCCGGCCGTCCGCGGGTCGAAGATGTCTGCCCGGTACCGCAGGAATCCCTGGGCAGGCGGCTGCGGGCCCGGCATGGCGAGCAGGACGTCACACGGTGCCGCACCCGCGAAACGGCGCCCCCACCTGACGGCCGCTTCGCCGAGGTGACGTGCTTCCGCCACGTCGGCACCGCCGCTTTCGTAGGCGACCTGGAAGAGCGGACTGCGGCTGAGGTCAGCACCGGCCTTGGCGTGCGCGACGAGCGCGGCAAGCGACGGGCGCGGCGGCCTGGCGGCCTCGCGGCGCGAGATCTCCCTGGCCAGATCCTCGAGCGTGCGGGATGCGGCGAGATCGACCCTGACCGGCAGCGGCTCGGGTTCGATGCCGAGCGGGCGGCTCGCCGCGTGCGGGTCACGGTGTGCCCCCCACCAGCCGAGCCGCGTGCCGAGCTGCAGGTCGGCATGTCCGGCGAAGCGCCCGGCCAGGATGGCGAACGCGGCCAGGAGGACCGCATCGAACGGCACGTCCCACGATCTCGCCCGCTCTCGCAGCGCTGCCCACAGCGGTCCTGGCACCTCGACGTCGCAGGTCGCCGCGTCGCAGCCCTGCCAGGCCGGGCGTGGCCGGTCGGCAGGCAGCTCGGTCGCTGTTTCGAGCAGCGGCTCGGTGGCGGCCCAGCGTGCGGCCGCGGCGCGGGCGGCCGCTGGCTCCCGTTCGACGTAGGTGGTGAACGCAGGCTCATCGGTAGGCAGCGATCCCCGGTCGTGGCAGGCGACCACCTGTGACCACAGCCGGGCGAAGCCATCCTCACCGAGGAACCCATCGGCCACCGCGACGTCCAGCGCATGCTCGTCATGGCCGGTGCGGGTCAGCCGAGCGCGCCACTGCGGCCCGCACGTCCACACCTCAGCCGCCGGGATCATGAACGGCGAGGGTGGTGCTGCCCGGTATTCGACCGGCAGGCGGTGGTGGGGGAGGCTGCGCCACTGCGGGCGCGCGGCCCGCTCGTCGGTCACCAGCTCGGCGCACAGCACGGGATGCGCCGCCGCGACGCGTCGCAGCGACTCGGCGAGCCGCGCCCCGTCGAGAGGTCCGGTCACCGTGGCCGACCAGGCTCGCCTGCCTGGCGGGCGTTCGGGCAGCAGGCGCCGCAGGAGCCACTGCCGCTGCTGCGCACGCGACAGCGCAAAGGTGCGGGCCCCCCGCTCCGCCGGCCTGTGGCCTGTCATCGCCGTGCTCGGCCGCCGGTCGCACCGGCCGTGTCCGCACCTAGCTCGCCGAGTACGTAATCGGCAAGGTCGCCAGGGCGCGAGCGGAACCAGAAATGGCCGCCCGGCCAGACCCGGATGGCGAACGACGCCGATGTGCACCGCTGCCAGCCTGACAGCACGTCTGGCGGAACTGTGGCGTCCTGCGCGCCTCCCACGGCGAGGAGCGGGAAGGGCACAGGGGCCGCGGGGCCACGCTGGACATAGCGGGCCCCGAGCATGATGTCGTGGCGGAGCACCGGGAGCATGGTGTCCAGCAGTTCCTTCTCGTGCCTGACCTCGTCAGGCAACCCGCCCTCGGCAATCAGTGATGTGGTGAGTTCGTCGTCATCGATTTCGGTGATGACCCGCCCACCGAAAGTCAGCTGTGGGCGTGCCGTCCCCGGGCCGGTGAACGGCGGAAGCGATGACGACACGACGAGTGCGGCGCGCCGCAGCCCCCCGCCCGCCAGCGCCGCGGCCGTTTCGAGCGCAACATAGGCCCCCATGCTGTGGCCCAGAAGCATCGGCCCAGCCGGGAAGCCACCGCCCTCCGCGGCCTCCGCGAACTCGGCTGCGACGCAGGTGGCTATCTCTTGGACCGAACCTGCGGCTGGGTCGGCGGTCCTGGCATCACGCGCCGGGTAGTTGACGGCGAGATGCCGGCGCTCCGGCAGCATGAGCGCGAAGTCACGCATCGCGTGGATGCCACCTCCCGCGTACGGGAAGTGGAGAACTACGGGAGCGCTGGTGTCCTTTACTGACCAGATCTCGAAAAGGTGCAACGAGAGCCGCCGCATACTATCTCCGTAATGCTCTTAGAGGTCCTTCAAATCGACTGCCCGATTACTTCCTTGAGGGTTTCCGTGCTTCCGCCGTAGATTCGCTGCGCACGGCTATCGACGAACGCCCGGCCCACCAGCAAGTCCGATGAGTACCCCATGCCTCCGTGCAGTTGGAGGCAGCGGTCGGCCACCCGGCCGCACAGTTCCGTATTCCACCATTTAACCATGGAGGCCTCCTCGGTCGACAGCTCGCCCTCGTTGTGCTCGATGATGCACGCATCCGTAAATGCCCTGGCGGCGGCCAGCTCCGTGGCCAGCTCGGCGAGCGTGAACCGGACATGCTGCAATTCGCACAGCGGCGCTCCATAAACGCGCCGCCGGTGACAGTGTTCGACAGTTTCTTCGTAGAGCCGCTCGGCAAACGCCAATGCGGAGACGGAGATAGAGAGGCGCTCGCGGGCGAGCGTGTCCAGCAGATAGAGGAACCCGAAGCCTTCCTCGCCCAGCCGGTGGGTGGCTGGTACGCGCGTATCTTGCAGAAAGAGCGGCACGGTGTCGAGGGAACGCAGGCCTATCTTTGCCTCCTTGCGCCCGATGGTCACGTCGCTGGCACCGGTGTCCACCACCAGCAGAACGGCCTGTGGCGGCCCGGTCCCCGCCGGGCCTTCCCCGGTTGCCAGCCGCGCGAGCACGACCACGAAGTCGGCCACAGTGCCATGCGACACAAACGCTTTCTGGCCGTTGACCACGTACTCCTCACCATCCCGCCGGGCCGTGGTCTGGATCGCCGCCACGTCGCTGCCCGCCGCGGGCTCGGTGATAGCCATCGTCCAGATCGAAGTCCCCGCGCACAGCCCTGGCAGCCATCGCCGTTTCTGCTCGGGCGTGCAGAAACGGTCCAGGCATCCCCCTACGACCTCGCTGTGCAGGTTGAGCGCGGGACTGAGCGTGCCCGCACGCGCCAGTTCCTCGTTCCACACGACGTGGTAGCGGTAGTCAGCGGTGGCGCTGCCGCCGTAACACTCCTCGATTCCCAGCCCGAGCAAGCCGACCTCGCCTGCCTTTCGCCACAGGTCACGGTCGACCACGCCGGCTTCGTCCCACCGGGCAAGGTTCGGCAGCACCTCCCGCTGGACGAACGAACGCGCGACCGCCCGGAAAGCGTCGTGGGTCTCGTCGAAGATGCGGCGTTTCACCTGGTTTGGTTCCCTGCGTAAGAGATCTCGCCGACGGCGGGGCCGTGCACCGCGATCATTGGCAGCAAGGTGCGCAAGCGCTGGATCATGACATGGCAGTAGGCCGCGTTGTAGTCGATGCCGCGCAGCCTGGGGTATGGCATCTTCCCCTCGAGCGGGTGGGTGACCACGACCCGGCGCCCTCCCCCGGGTCCCACCACCCCGAGACCGGCCAGGATGGCCACGTCGGCCTCGGCCAGCTCGATCTCGATGGACGCCTTCGAAACATCCAGCACCCGCGCACGGGAGAGCCCCACCCCCGGCAGCGCCACGTCTCGCCGGTAGATGTAGGGCCGGGCGAGCAGGTCGATTTCCAGCAGCAACGGGACGGCCTCGTCGGCCCACCAGTGCTGGGCGCGGCAGAAGGCGGCCAGCAGTTCATCGAACTCGGCGCGGTTGTCCTGCAAGACCATATGGGCGACTTTGCCGATGTTGAGCAGGCTGTAGTTGTCAGCGGTGTCCACAGACTCAGCGAAGAACCGGGGTACTGGGCTGTCGGCCGCACGCAGGAAGTCCGACACGTCTGTGAAGAATTGCTCGTACGGCACGATCCCGGACTGGTCGAGATACCGCCCGACGTGGTACAGCCCTCGCGCGTTGTGCATGCAGTGCACCGCGTAGTAGAACCATGTGCCCCGATCGCATTCAGCGCGGGTCACCCAGTTCGTCGCTACCACGACGTCGGCTTCGGCCGCATCCGCCGCCGCCCGTTCAACCACAAGGCCCAGGGCCTCACGCTGATCGTGCAGCGACGTATTGTGCAGCAATAGCTGCGGATAGACAGTGATCGTGTCGGCACCCATACGGCAGAGCCGCGCAACGCCGGCCTTGAATGACGCGAGCGTCTCACCAGGCAGTGGCCAGATCAGCTCGATGAACGAACTCGTGTTTCGTTCATGCAGGCTGCGCTGCAACTCGGTGTAGGCATCCTCACGGATGTTGGAGCGGTCGATCAGCTCCAATGCCGTTGGATTGACAGTCTGCATCGATATTGGCTGACTGGTCACCAGGCCACCCTTGACGAGGATGTCGGTGATCTCGGCGACCCGCTCTGGGCGGTTCTTCGCGGCGGCGATCGTGATCGAGGTCGGGAACCCGTATCGCTCCTTCATCCGCACGATATGCCTGCTCAGTTCGACGTCGCGCGGCGACATCCCCCAGTTGGCATCCGCGATGAATACACTTGCTACACCGTTCTTGGCGATCCATTCGATGTCGCGTTCAACGCGCTGCTCGTCGAACTTGTAAACCTTCGACTGGGTCGCCGCCCCCCAGAAGCAGAATCCGCAGCTGAACGGGCAGCCACGGTTGGTCTCAAGGACGGTGAACGTATATTCACCGCCGTCGAACAAACCGCTCGCGAACGGTGATGGTATGGCGTCCAATTCCCGGTTGCGGGGTGTGCGCTCGGTCTCGGCGACACCAGCGCCTGGTGCCCAGTAGGTGATGTCCGGGACTTTCCCGAAATCCGGCTCATCCGCAAGTGCCTGCAGGAGCAGTTCGTAGAACGTGTGCTCGCCTTCGCCGTTGCAGACCACGACACGCGGCTCACCCTCGTCAACGTACTCGCGGTAGTGGCCCATGACCTGCGGGCCGCCGAGCACGATCAGCGCCTGGGGGCGGGCCGCGCGCAGCGGCCCGAGCACCTGTCTGACCAGGCCCATGTTCCAGATGTAGCAACTGAAGGCGTAGATGTCGCTGTCGCGGTCGAGGAGGTCGCCGAGCAGGTCCTGCGCCGGGAGCGAGACGCTGGCCGCGAGAGTGTCAAAGACGAACGACTCACGGATACGCGGATCCTGGGTCGCGTACACCTCCAGGTAGCCAGCGACCAGCGGCACGGTGTTCTGGTACACCGTCAGCTCGACGAAGGTCACGCGTTGCTTGGCTGGCACGGCGGCTACCCTTCCCCGCCGCGGTCCGTGGTGTGAGCAGCCAGCGCCCCGAAGGTCGGGTACCTGAATATGTCGTCAGGGGTCAGCTGGAGGCCGCGCTTTCGCGCCTTGCTGACCAGCCGCAGCACCCGGAGTGAGTCGCCGCCCAGCTCGAAGAAATCGTCGTCGCTGCCGACCTGGCCGAGCTGAAGGACATCGCACCAGAGCCCGCGCAGGATCGCTGCCGTGCCGTCGCCAGACGCGGGCTCAGGCAGGCGGGACTCAGCGGACGTCGCGGCGGGGACTGGCACATGGCGCGCCAGGGCCGCCCTGTCGACCTTGCCGTTTGGCGTCCGCGGCAGGGCGTCAACCACGACGAAGGCGCTTGGAACCATCGCGCGCGGCAACCGCTCGGTGACCTCTGCCCGCAGCCGGCCCTGGTCGATGTCCCCGACGACATAGGCGACGAGGCGTTCCCCGCCGTTGCCGGCTGGCGACGGGCGGCGCCGGACCGCGACCGCGCTCCTCACCCCGGAGCAGCGCAGCAGCGCGGCCTCGACCTCGGCGGGCTCGATCCGGACGCCGTTGATACTGAGCTGGTCGTCGAGTCGGCCGGCAAAGTGCAGCACGCCGTCCTCGCCCCACGCCACGACGTCGCCGGTGCGGTAGGTGTGCCCCGCCGACGGGTCGGCGAAGAAACGCCCTTCGTCGCTGCCGGCACCGACGTAGCCCGGGCTGACCGCTGGGCCACTGAGGTACAGTTCGCCGGGCTCACCGGTCTCGCAGTGGGTGCCGTCCGGACGGCGCACCGTGGCCTGGACGTACGGCAACGGCCGGCCCACGGGCGGTGGGTCGCTCGTGGCGAATTCCGTGATCTCACCGCAGGTGGCGACGACCGTGCACTCGGTGGGCCCGTAGTTGTTGAACAGCCGGAACGGTGGCCGTGCGGCCGGCGGCTGGGCTAGCCGGTCACCACCTACGAGCATCGTCCGCATGGCGCACGTGCCGTCCGCCCGCAGCGGCCAGGCGCCTTGCAGGACATCGACGGCCAGCGGGGTCGGCAGGAAGCACACCGTGATGTGGCGTGATACCAGCCATTCCACGAGTGCCTCGGCTGACAGCAGCGCGGTGGGCGGCGCGACATGCAAGCACGCACCGGCGGACAGGCACGGCCACACCTCAAGCGCCCAGGCGTCGAACGAGGCGCTCGCGACCTGGCTGAACCTGTCGGCAGCGCTGGTGGCGTACTGCTGCGAATACCACCGCTGCAACCGGGCCAGGCCGTCGCGTGTGATCCGGACACCTTTCGCCAGACCGGTGGAGCCGGAGGTGTAGCAGACGTAGGCGAGGTCGCAGGAGCCCTCGGCCCAGGGGCGCCCGTCCACCGGCCCTGCCGGCAGGTCAGCGAAGCCGATGACCGGGACCGCCGGGGGCACGGGGACATCGCCGGGCGTCCCGATGACCGCGCAGGCCCGGGAGTCAGCGAGCATGTGCCCTGCCCGCTCGGGCGGCTGCTCGGGGTCGACCAGCAGGTATGGCCGCCCGGAGATGAGCACTCCGACCGCGGCCACGACAAGGTCCATGCCGCGTGGCAGCCGGACCGCCACCGGGGCGTCGTGCGGTCCCGCCAGGTCCGCGAGCCCAGCGGCGATGCCCAGCGCCCGGTCCAGCAACTGGCCGTAAGTGATCGTGCCGCTCTCATCCGACACCGCCGGCGAGCCCGGCCGCGTGTGAGCGGTCTCGATGATGGCGCCAGCGACGCTCCCGGGCACTGCGGTTTCCCGTGAGGCCCGGACAGCCGGCCCGCTCATCCCGACGGACACGTTCTCTCCCAAGTCACCATACGGAGCTGGCTCATTTCACGGCTATGAAGAGCCTGCCGCCAGGCAGGCGTTGCGGCTGCGCAGAGATGTCAGAGAAGCCCGCCTTGGCAAACAGGTCGATCCACTCCTGTTCGGTTGGGAGCTGCACATTCATGAAACTCGCGTGGAGATAACTGAACAGTGCGCTGAAACGCCGCTCGCGTTCGTCGGGAACATTGGGAACGGCATCGGTGACTATCACCCGGCCGCCGGGCGCAAGTATCGTGCGGCAGGTCGCGAGCACCTCCGGCGCCGCTCCCGATGCGACGAGGTCATGCATCACGAACCCGGCATGAATCAGGTCTGCCCCCTCGATCGGGGAAGGGTCCGCCACGAGCGACTCGATCGCACAGGCGACCACGCTCAGCCGGCCGGCCATCCCTGCGGCGGCCGCGGCCCGCCTGGCCTCTTCGCAGGCGGCCACGTTGATGTCGAGCGCGACTCCCTTGCTTTCTGGCAGTTCGCGCAGCAGCCGGATCAGCAGGCCGCCGGCGCCGGCCCCGAGATCGACCAGCTTGGCAGGCGGCCGCGCGAGCACCGCGGCCGTTATCCCCGGGTAGAACCCCAGCGAGCCTATCCACGCGGCCGAGACCGCGACGCGCACCCCGTCCCGGCTGTGCCGGACCGTCGCCGTGGCCGGGTCGCGGAAGAACTCTCTCGCGTGAGCGAGGAGCGGGCGGTTCGCATCAATGGCCCATGAGAGGTATCCGGCCGCGTAGCGGAACTCACCGATGTCGGGGGCCCCCCGGAACTTCGCTCCGGAGCCGTCCGGCGCGAGCTGCTCGGCAAGGCCCGCGGCCGTCAGAGCCGCCAGGTAGCTGGCCATCGGCTGCTCTGCGGTGCCGGCCCGGGCGGCGAACTCGGCGACGGTGGCAGGCTCCTGGCAGTCGAGCAGGTCAGATACGCCAAGCCGTTCGCCGATCTCCAGCAGGGCTGCCACGGCAGCCAGGTCGGCCGCGGCGTCTGGTATGCAATACGAGGTCATATCAGCCTCCGATGGTCCGGATCTGCCTGTGTCTGGGTCCGCGCCTGGCCGACGCCAATCGGCCGCCCACAGCCGAGATCCGCGATCGCGGCGGCGTAGTGGTGATGCATACGTTCGGCCCACCCGTCATCAACCTGTTTCCGGTCCCATTCGAGCCGGATGGTGTACCCGCCATCCCGTAGCCATACCTCCACCGCAATCGGGAAGAGAGGTGCCGCGGTACTGAGTTCCAGCCTCTCCGTCTTGATGGCGTGGCCCAGATGGAGCTCGGCGGGCGGGTTCGTCTGGAGCAGGAATACGGTCTGCAGCCCATTCCCGCCACGCACGCCACCGGCTGCGCCGAGCATTTCCGGCAGGGGCAGCGACCGGTGCTCGAGCGCCCCGAGCCATCGGCGGGCGACACTGGCCGCGGCCCCGCGCGGGCTGGCATCGGTGTCGAGCACGACAGGCAGCAATTCGACGAAGCAGCCCAGCTCATCTTCTGGTACGTGGTCCCTGCCCGCATAGGCGACGCCGACGGCATAGCGACCACGCTCCCCGGCCGCGGCCAGAGCACGCCCCCACGCCGCGAGGAGCCGGGCTTGGACCACCTCCGCGGCTGGCCGGTCGGCGAGAATCTGGCCCGCCAAGTCGCCCGGATCGCATCTGCCGGCGTCCACGTTCAGGAACCACCGGCCCACACTGGTGCGGTCGGCGCAGGCTGGGCCGCCCGGCGCAAGAGGCAGCTGGGTGGTCCCGGCGAGCTGGTGGGCCCAGAACGGCTTCGGATCCGCCTGCGCCACGGCGGGGCGCACCCGCACGGGGCCGCGGGGTGCCACCGGCGGCCTCCCCGCTATCTGGCCGGTGACGACGCGCCAGGCACGGCCGAGCTCCTTGACCAGCAGGCTCTCTGACCACCCATCGATCAGTACGTGGTGCAGAATGAGCACGACCACCTGCGCTCCGGCGGTGTCGCGCCCGAGGCAGACCCGCCAGGCCGGACCTCGTTCGAGATCAAATGGCCGGTACCAGCTTTCCGGCAGTCCGGAGGCGAAGTCGGTGGGGTCGTCACAGGTCTCCACCGGCGCCTGCGTCCCCGGGGCCATGGGAGCGAGGCGGAGGCCGGCCGGCGTGTAGTCGATCCTGGTCCGCAGAGCGGGGTGCTCCTCGGTGAGCAGCCCGATCGCGGCGGCGAGAGTTTCTGCGGAGATCTCACCTTCGACAATCCGGAAGGCGCAGGCGACCAGCGCCCCGGGATCCCCCGGGCGAACCTGCTCGCGCAGCCACCAGTCGAGCTGCTGGCCGGTCAGCTCGGTGTCGTCACCAGCCTGCTGGGATGCCAAGGGAAGGCTGGGCAGTTGCACGGCAATGGTGCTCAGGCGGCGCAGGCGGTAGAGGTCGGAGACCTCGAACACCACACCGAAGGCGACCGAGGTCTGATAGGCGATGCGCATGGCGGACAGGCTGTCCATGCCTGCCTCGCCAAGGTCTTCGTCGGCGCCAGGCCGGCGACCCTGGATGCCCGCGACTATCTGTTGCAGCCGCGCCACCTCGGGAACATCGCTCAGCGGCGTCAGCGCATCGAGACCGGGGCCGGTCAGGGCGCGCACGTCGACCTTGCCGTTGCGGGTCAGCGGCAGGCACGCGTGGTGCCGAAGGCGGCCGGGGACCGCGTAACTGGGCAGGCGGGCGGCACAGGACGAACGGACAGCAGCCGGCCGTTCGGCGCCGTCCGTGGTCGTGTAGTGGCCGACGAGTACGCTCGCGCCGTCGATGGCCTCTTCGGCGACCGCGAAGGCCTCGACCACGGACGGTACGGCCCGCATCGCGTTCTCAACCTCGTACAGCTCGATCCGGTTACCGCGGATCTTCACCTGCCGGTCACGCCGCCCCGCGAAACGGAGCCGGCCGGCCTGGTCGAACCAGCCGTAGTCCCCGGTCCGGTACAGGCGCTCGCCGTCGGCTTCGATGAACTTGGCGGCGGTCAGCTCCGGGTCCCCGAGGTAGCCGGCCGCCAGCCCCTCGCCTCCGATGCAGATCTCGCCAACGGTGCCGGCCGGCGCCTCGCGGTGCGCGCCGTCCCGGACCGTCACCGTCGTGCGGGGCAGCGGGAAGCCGAGAGGTATGTCGTCCAGTCCCGCCAGCGATGAAGCCGTGAGCGGGTACGTCGTCGCGAACGCAGTCGTCTCAACGGGGCCGTACCCGGCGAGCAGTGCGGTTCCCGGGTGCGCGCCGAGGAACTTGCGCACGTGGTGGAGGGATATCCGCTCGCCACCGGTCATCAGCTGCCGGAACCCGCCCACCGAACTGATGTCGTCCTCCACCAGCCCGCTGAACAGTGAGCTGGTGAGCCAGATCGTGTTAACCCCGCTGTCACGTGCCCGGTGCATCACATGCGGAGTAACCGGGCCGCCGTCATGGAGCACGACGCGGCCGCCGTGGATCAGCGGTGACCACAGTTCGAGGGTGAGGCCGTCCCATGGCAGCGGCGAGAGTTGCAGGGTCACCGTCTGCTCGTCGAACGGCGCGTAGGGCACATCGCGGAACCGGGTCAGCGTCCCACGGTGCAGGGCAAGCACACCCTTTGGTTCCCCGGTGCTGCCTGAGGTGAAGAACACACAGCACGGGTCGCTGCCGTGGATGACAGGCAGCCCGGTCCGCCCCCGGCTGCCGTCGGCGGCGCAGACCTGGTCCGGCACCTGGATGGCCCCGGGCAACGTGGCGTCCTGGCCGGCGCTGCCCAGCCGCAGGCTGGTCGCTGCCATGCCGTGCGCCCGCTCAAGCGTGGCCGCTGGCCAGCGTTCGTCGGCGGCGATGTAGGCCCCGCCGGCCATCAGCACACCCAGCAAGGTGGTGACCATCGCGAATGACCGCGGGGCCGTCACCAGAACCAGGTCACCGGGGCCCGTCCCGCGGTCGATGAGCCCGGCCGCGGTCGCACCTGCCGCGGCGACGAGCTCGCCATAGGTCAGCGCCTCCTCGCCTCGCTGAACGGCGATCGCGTCCGGCCGCGCGGCCGCCTGCTGGATGACCGAGTCATGGATGGTTTCCGGGGGACGAGGCATGGCTAGACCATCCGGAGCGACACGGCGCCGAAGTTTTCGAAGCGGGCATGTGCGGTACTCCCCGCGGATACGTCCACGGCCCCCACCCAGGCGCCTGCCAGGACCAGGTCGCCCGTGGGAAGGCTCTCGCCGCGCCGCGAGAGCAGCCGCACCAGGCATGCGACGGACCCTGCCGGGCCGTCGATCACGGCACGCCCGTCGGCAGCTTGTGTGTGCCCATCGACCTCGAACACCACGCGCTCTGCGAGCAGGTCGTGACCGTCCAGCGCGACCCCGTCCCCGCACACCACAGCCGCGCACGATGCGTTGTCCGCCACGGTGTCGACGAGCCGGATCGCCCAGTTGCCAATCCGGCTGTCGAGCAGTTCCAGCACTGGGACGACTTGCGATGTGCATGCGAGCACGTCCGCCGCGGTCACCGCGTCCCCCGACAGCTCAGCCCCGATCCGGAAGGCAAGCTCTACCTCAACCTTCGGCGAGATGAGCTGTCCGGTTTCGATCGCTGCCCCGCTGGGATAGACCATTCGATCGGTCAGGAACCCGGAATCGGGCTGGTCAATTTTGAACATGGCACGGATGGCCTCGCTCGTCGCACCGATCTTGTGCCCGACGAGGACCGCTCCGTCCGCAAGGGCCAGCCTGCGAACTTCGCGCTGGATGCAGTAGGCATCGTCCACGGTGAGCGCGGGATAGCGCGCTGAGATGGGAGGGACAGGCCGCGCCTCTCTCAGGGCCAGGGCAAGTTCCCGCGCCAGTTCCTCATACAGGGAAACGGTCCTGGTGACGATGGCGACGAACCTCCTTCCAATGGTCAGCGGTCCGCGGGAACCAGTTCCGGGTCGCGTTCATTTCGGTCGGCTGGCCGGGCCGCGGCCAGCGCCATTCCGACCTGGATGATCATGTCCTCCTGCCCAGCCACGACCCGCCGACGGCCGAGTTCGAGCAGGATCTCGCGCGCATCGACATTGAACCGCTCCGCGGCCCGTCTCGCCGGGGCGGCGAAGCCGGAAAATACACCCGCGATGCCACTGGTGATGGTGATGCCGTCATTGGTCGGAACGTGCTTGACGAAAGTGGACTCCGCGAGTTCTCCTGCGTCCAGGGCATGAAAGAGGTCCAGCCTGCCCTGGAGGTTTCTGGCCTGGAGGTTGGCAGCAACCAATTCCAGCGGAGCATTGCCCGCCCCCGCACCGAAGCCGCGGGCGGTGACGTCGACGATCGCGGCACCCACGTCGATGGCCTCCATGCTGTTCGCCACCGACAAGCCCAGGTTGTTGTGCCCATGGAATCCCACGGCGACATCCAGGCCCTCGACCAGTGTCCCGATCTTCGCGCGAACGTCGGCCGACGTATAAGCTCCTGCCGAATCCATGATCACGATTGCTTCGGCACCATAACTCTGCATCAGCCGCGCCTGCTTGAGCAGTTCGCCGGCAGAAATCATATGGGTCATCATGAGCATTCCTTTGACAGGCACGCCCATATTCTTCAGCAAGGTGATCTGCTGCCGGGTGACGTCCGCCTCGGTGCAGTGGGCACCTACCCGCACTTCGTCAACGCCGCAGTCAAGCGCTGGCCGCAGGTCGCGTTCTACGCATGCGAAGCCAGGCATCGACAATACTCCGAGCCGGGTGTTGCGCAGTTGGGCCTTGGCGGCCTGCAGCATCTCACGGTCGCTGATCGCCGCTAGCCCAACTTGAATCGACGACGCACCCAGGCCGTTGCCGTGGCCGACTTCCAGTACGTCCAGGCCGGCCAGCTCAGCGGCGCGTGCGTAGGCACTGATGTCGTCCGCGCCGAGTTGGTGCCGGACGGCGTGATTGCCATCGCGCAGGGTTGTATCGCACAGCGTCAGCGAACCGCTCGCGGGCCCGCTCATGAGCACGCCGCCATCGCCCGAGCCTCGGCCAATGCCACACCAGCGCATGTGATGATGTCGAGGTTTCCCGCGTAGGGCGGCAGCCAGTCACCTCTGCCCTGGACCTCGGCACTCACCATTATCCTTTCCTCGGTCGATATCGGGGGGACGACAATGCGGTAGCCGGGCACATAAGCCTGGATCCTGGCCTCCATGTCCTCGACGGCCAATCTGAGCGCCGACATGTCCACCGCCTCGTCCGACCGGACCGCGATCGTGTTGCGCATGACAACCTCAGGTTTAGCGGGGCTGATGACAAGAATGGTTTTCGTAGCCTCCGCGCCACATATCTCACGGGTAGCACGCTCAGTGACCTCGACGTACTCATCGATATTTGCCCTGGTCGCTGGGCCGACACTGACCGCCGCGCTGGTCGAGGCTATTTCAAGGTAACGGAGGCGTTCCGCAGCGACCTGCTGCATGCAGTGGCCAATAGGCACCGCCGCCTGGCCACCACAGCTAATCATGCTCACGTACTGCTCACCAAGACAGTCATCCAGGTTGAGCGCGGGGATGCAGAGCTTGCCCAGGTTGGCCGGCGTCAGGTCTATCACCTGCACCCCGAGTGGCCGGAGCACTTCCCAGTGCGCCTTCGCGTCTGCCGCCGAAGTCGCGTCGAAAACGACGTCGAAGCTGTCCCGCAGGTCGGCTACTGCCTTGATGCCGTGCGTGCTGGTAGTGACCCCTTTGGCCCTGGCCCGCTGGATCCCGGCAGAGTCCGCGCGGCGCCCCGCGAAGAGTTCACAGCTCAGATACTGGGACGCCATCACCTTGAGCAGCAGGTCAGTCCCAACGTTGCCCGTCCCGATGATCGCGGTACGAAGCCGCGGCTCCGATTTGCCGCCATCTTTACGGTGAGTTTGGTCCTCTCCTTGCCTCTTACTCGACTGCTGTTCACCAGCGATCACAGAGCCCATAAGGAATCACTCGTCCAGCTACACTCGGGTCCTTTTATGCTATGACGTTCCCCGCTGTCCGATCCTATACGTTACAGCAGGTTCAATAACAGTTCTACTGTTCTGTGGTGCACTGCGCCATCACATCTATTGGAGAGCCAGAGGTGCCATCGGCCGCAGTAACCCCTGCCGGTACTGGGCGATGGACGCGCGCCTGTCAAGGGGATTGGAGCGTTCACACGGACTACCGCAGGTTGCCGCGGCTCGGGGCTACGCGCGGCCACCACCGTCAATGACATTCATGAGACGAATGCGTAGATCATTTCCCTGAACTCATCACCCGTGAGCGTCTCCACGAAATTGTGACCGCCAGGCATCATGGCGACCTGGATTCGCGTGCCATAACGATCCCACTGGGCAAGCGTTTCCAGATCACAGGACAGCTTGTCCTGGGCTGCGCCCACGGCCACGATCCGCACGTCCGTCCGGGCACTTGGCTCGTATTCCGCGGCCGCCTTGTAGTCATTGAGCCATACCTCGCGCATGGCTTCGAGGAAGCCGGCGGCCTGCGCGAGCTCGCTGGGAACGGCGGCTTCGAGATCGGCCAGCGCGGACAGGCTCTCCCGGCCCTCGTGGCTGTAGCGCCTCATCGCGTGCGGTGGGTACTGAGCGAGCAGCACCAAGGCGCGAAACCGCCCGGGCGAGCGCACGGCGGCCTCGAAGGCGATGAGCGCGCCGAGGCTGTGACCGACCAGCATCACCTCATCGGCGCCCTGCTCTGCCAGTGCCCGGGCCAGCTCGCCGCCCCGCTGCACCACCGGTGTGCTGCGGCCCGGCGTCTTCCAAATGGCGGCCGCGACCGGGCTTTCGGGATGCTGCCACTGGGCGATGAAGCTGGTCCGGCCGCCCACCCCCGGGACATAGACGATGGGGCCGCGGGCGCCGTCGATGGCGGGGCGGAGTACGTACTCCGACATCAGCACTCCTCCGCTAGCTTCCGCAGTGCACCGAGATAGGCATCCGACAGCGCCGCAACGGTGTCCTCCGGAACTTCGCTGGGAACATAGGTCCACCGGGTGGTCAGTTCACCACCACTGACCCAGGACGTGATGTCGAGCAGGTGCCCGCGCTTGTTCCCCGGGTCAACCGATGAGCTGCGGAAGTCCTGCGCAGCCGTCAGGAGACCGCCGGGCGCCGCATCCCTGCCGAGCTTGCCGAGCTGGCCGAGATAGTTGAAACAGCCGTCCACACGACCGTCATCGCCGCAGTCGCGCTCAGCCAGGTGGCGCAGCACCCCATATCCGAGGCCGTTGTCCGGGATCGCCGCGAGATGTTCCGCGGTGGCACCGAGCACCTCTGAGACAGTGCCCTGACAGGAGAGACGGACAGGGAAGATCGATGTGAACCAGCCCACGGTCCGCGTCAGGTCGGTGTCACCGGACAGCGGCTCGCGGCCATGCCCTTCCACGTTGATCGCGAACTCATCCCGGTCCAGCACGTGGCGCGCCGCGAGGGACAGCCCAGCCAGGAGTACGCCATTGATCCGCACTCCGCGGCGGCGCGGCAGCCCGCGGATCAGTTCCCCCGTAACGTCCGCGCTGAGCGTGCTGGTGAGGAAGCGCGCGGCGCCCGAGACGTTGCCCGCTGGCCTCCCGGCGCGGAACAGGGGGACGGCGCCAGCGAGCTGTTCTCGCCAGTAACCGAGCTGCCCATCGAACGTGCCCGCGCTGGCGTGCCCGGCCAGCCCGGCGGCCCATGAGCCGAAGGACGTGGTCCCGGCCACGGGTGCCACAGGCCGGCCCTGCGCGATCGCATCGGCGGCGTTCTCCAGGTCCGCGGCCAGGATGCGCCAGGACACGGTGTCGATGACAAGGTGGTGGGCGACGAGGATGATCCGGACGGCGTCAGCCTCGCCCACATCCACGATGACGGCACGGAAGAGCGGGCCGCTGTGGATGTCCAGCCCGCGCTGGAGCTTGTCAGCGATGGCCGTCAGCTCGGCCGCCGCCAGTTCCGGTGTCCCGGTGAGCCGTTTCGAAACATCGGCGGTCAGCAGCCAGTCCTGGGTGTCGTCGCCGTCCGTGTAACACTGGATGGGCCGCCCGCTGGCATCTGCCCGGAATCTCAGCCGGAAGGCGTCGTGACCGGCGACCACAGCCCGCAGCGCATCCGCGATCATGTCACGGTGTTCCCGCCTGATCCGGAATGCCAGCCACTGGTTGTAGTGATGCGGGTTGACCATGTCCAGGTCGAAGAACCACCGCTGGACGGGCGTAAGCGGAACCGTTCCCGCCGCCTCGGGGACCGCCGCAAGCCCCAGTCGGCCGGTCCCGCTATCCAGCCGCCTCGCCTGCTGGCTGAGCTGTCTCACGGTCGGGCCGGCGAACAGCTCCCGAAGCTCCGCCTTGATGCCCCGGCTCGCGAGCTGGCTGATGACAGCGATGCTGAGAATGGAGTCGCCGCCCAGTTCGTAAAAGTTGTCGTCGATCCCCACCTCGTCCAGGCCGAGGACCGTGGCCCACACTTCGGCGACCGCCTGCTCGATGTCGCTGGTCGGCCGGGCAGCTTCCGCGGCACCCCTGCCCGTGGCCGCCGGGTCGGGCAAGGCACGGCGGTCGATCTTTCCGTGGGGGGTCAGCGGTATGGCGTCGACCGCAACGTAGTGGGACGGGTGCAGGTGCTGCGGCAATATCCGGCCGATGTGTTCGCGCAGCTCTGTGGCACTGGGCTGATCGGGGCCCGCGCCTGCCACGTACGCGACCAGCCGTTGCCCGGACGGGAATGGCCATGCCCGCACGTAGGCGGCGCTGACGCTCTCATGGCGCAGCAGCGCAGCCTCTATCTCGGCCGGCTCGATCCGGTAGCCGCGTATCTTGATCTGGTCGTCCACCCGGCCGCAGAACTCGAAGTCGCCGTCAGGGCGCATCCGGCCAAGGTCACCCGTGCGGTAGAGGCGCGCACCCGGGGCGGACACGAATGGGTCGGGCACGAACCGCTCAGCGGTCAGCGAGGGCTTCCCGGCGTATCCGCGCGCGACGCAGGCGCCTCCCAGGTAGAGCTCGCCAATGACGCCGGGCGGTATCGGCCGCATGTCCGCGTCCAAGACGTACATGGTCGTGTTCGCGATGGGCGCGCCAATCGGCAGCAATTCACCCACGTCGTCGTTCCCGGTGAGGTACAGCGAGTTGGCGACGGTTGCCTCGGTCGGGCCGTATTCGTTGAACACCGGTGTCCGCGGGTCGACCGAACGCCAGTCCCTGAGCACGGCCGCTGGGAAGGCCTCCGCACCCACGATGAGGTGTCCCGCGAGCCGGCCGGCCTGCTCGGGACTGAGCTGATGCGCCAGGATCCGCAGGTGGGACGGGGTGACCTTGAGGAAGCAGTAGGGCGCCTCCGGTAGCAGGAGGTCACCGAGCCGCTCCGCGGGAAAGGACTCCGGCAGCAGGTGCACGGACCGGCCCGAGACCAGCGGCGGGTACAGGTTCGGCACCACGGCGTCGAAGGCGATGGAGGAGAAGACGGCCGTGCCTCCCGGTTGTGGGCTCGTGTAGGCCGCCACGCACCAGGCAACGAAATTGGTCAGTGCGTGGTGCTCGATCATCACTCCTTTCGGGCGGCCAGTGGAGCCGGAGGTGTAGATGATGTAGGCCAGGTCATTGCCCTCGACCTCGACGCCCGGCTCGGCCGCGCTCACCTGCTCGAGCTCGTCGGCGATGTGGTCGGTGAAGACCACCTGTCCAGCGAACTCCAGGTCGCCGTCAGCCAGACCGCGCTGCGTCAGCAGGAACCTCGCGCCCGCATCTCGCAGCATGTAGGCCCGGCGCTCATCGGGGTCCCCCGGCTCCAGCGGCACATAGCACGCGCCAGCCTTGAGCGTGGCGAGGAGCGCCACCACGAGGCCCACGCCGCGCTCGATGCAGATCCCGACCCTGGTCCGAGGGCTGACGCCCTGCCCGGCCAGGTAGTTCGCGAGCCTGTTCGCACTGTTGTCGAGGTCACGGAAGGTCATGCGGCCCGTGCCGTCGATCAGGGCAACCGCGTCCGGCGTCCGCCGGGCCTGGTCGCTGAACCACGCGTGCACGGCAGGACGTGCTTGCTGCCGTGCCAGTCCCGTACTCCGTGCCACCACCTGCGCCACTTCGGGCTGGGAAAGCACACTGACCTCGCCAAGGTCATCCTCGGCGGCACCGTCGGCGAGCTGGGTGAGGACGAAAGTGAACTGTGCCAGCACATCCTCCAGATCACTGCTGGCCAGCTTCGTCCCTGCCGCGCTCAACCGCAGCCTCAGCACGGGATCGGGAGCGACGACGAGCATGATCTCATCTGCGGTGTGCTGCTCCACCTGGTCCAGGTCGCCAAACAGCCCTGGCCCGGACGCCGGGTACGACTGGGGGAAGTTCTCATAGACGACCAGAGTCGAGAACAGCGGCTGCTCTCGGTTGGCCCCGGCGATGCGCTGGACGTCCACCAGCGGCACCCACTCATGTTCCTGAACTGCCAGCCGGAGATCCTGGACTCGCCGCAGCCATCCGCTGACGCTCCCCTGGATGGGGACGGGGACGCGGATCGGCACCGTGTTCATGCACATGCCGACGATGCCTTCGGCCCCCGGCACGCTGTCCTGCCGGCCTGACACCACGATCCCGAAGAGGGTCTCGGTGCTGGCCGCCCACCTTGCCAGCATGAGCGCCCAGGCACCTTGGATGACGGTGTTCAGCGTCACCTGGCACCGGCTGGCGAGCGCACGCAATGCCGCGTCGAGGGCGGGCGCCACGCGGGTGACCGCGTGACGGGTGCCCACCGGCTCGGCCTGCGGCCGGAGCGTGAGCGCACCAAAGGAGCGGGCACCGTCGAATCCGTCGAGGTGGGTGGCCCAGAACTCGTGGGCGGCCTTGGTGTCACGGCTGGCGAGCCAGTCCAGGTAGGCGCTGAACTCAGGCACCCCGGGCCGCCCGGCAGGCTCCAGCAGGCCGGGGCCGCTCCTGGCCTCATAGGTGGACGCGACCTCGGACAGGACGATGGGGACGCTCCAGCCGTCGAGGATCGCGTGGTGGTGGGTCCAGACGAGCATGTCGTGGTCTCGGGTTTCGATCCAGGTCAACCGCATCAGCGGCGCCCGGTCGAGCGGGAAGCTGCGGGCCCGGTCCACGGCAAGGAACGACGACAGGTTACGTTCCACCTCCTCCCTGCCCGCCGTTGACCAGTCGAGCGTGGCGCAGTCCACATTCACCGCGGGCGCTATGACCTGGGCGGGTACGGTTCGGTCGGCCCAGCGGAAGCACACGCGCAAGGCATCGTGGGCGTTGACAACGGTGTGCCATGCCGCCGTCAGCCGGTCTCTGTCGGTATGCGCGGGCAGGCGCCAGACCATTTGCTGCACGTAGGCGCCGCGGTCCTCCTCGAGAAGCGAGTGGAACAGCATTCCCGCCTGCATGGAAGTCAGCGGCCATACCCGGTTTTCCGCCAGGGACCTGCCGGGGTGTTCCCCGGCAGGCGGTTCGGCGGAGACCAGCGCGTGGGCTATCTCGGAGATGGTCGGCTTACGGAACAACAGTGCGGAACCAAACTTGATGCCATGCCGCGCCGCGCGGGCGGCGATCTGGATACCAAGGATGGAGTCGCCGCCGAGTTCGTAGAAGTTGTCGTTGACGCCTACCCGGTCGAGGTTGAGGACTTCCTGCCAGACCTGGGCCAGGGCCTGTTCGGTGGGGGTGCGCGGCGCGACGTAGCGCTGTGACAGGGCGGGGCGG
>DASYYE010000346.1:0-9977 GCA_035946955.1 Streptosporangiaceae bacterium
CAATCATGGCAGGCTACCGCACACCGCCGTCCTGGCGGTGGCACATGGACCACGCTCCGGAACATGCTGTGCCGACCAGTCCGAGCCGGTTACTGACGAGTAATAACGTACCTGGTGAAATCTGCCGGGTACGCCCAGGGGACCGGGCCGGTCATGCCGGCCGCGTATGCACAGTGGCCGTGGCCGCGCCCAGCCCCTCGGGCACCGGGGCCATGAGCGGGAAGTGACACGCTGCCGCGTGGCCTGGCCCGAACGACCGCAGCAGCGGCTCCTCCTCGGCACACCTGTCCTGGGCGAACGGGCAGCGAGTCCGGAACCGGCAGCCCGAGGGCGGCGAGATCGGGCTCGGCAGTTCCCCAGCCACGCCCTCACTCACCTTGGCCTTTTCCAGGGCCGGGTCCGCCACCGGCGCGGAGTCGATCAGGCCCTTGGTGTAGGGGTGCGCCGGAGAGAGGTAGACCGCGTCCGATGGGCCGATCTCGACCAGCTTGCCGAGGTACATGACCCCGATCTGGTTGGACAGGTACCGCACCACAGCCAGGTCGTGGGAGATGAACAGGTAGGTCAGGCCCATTTCGTGCTGCAGTTCGCGCATCAGGTTCAGCACCTGAGCCTGGATCGACACGTCCAGCGCGGACACCGGCTCGTCGGCCACGATCAGCTCGGGCGAGAGCACCAGTGCCCGGGCGAAGCCCAGCCGCTGCCGCTGGCCGCCGGAGAACTCGTGCGGGTAGCGCTCGAGTGCCTGCTTCGGCAGGCCCACGTGGTCGAGCATTTCCTCGACCTTGCGCTGCTGCTCAGCGCGTGAGCCGATGCCCTGCACGACCAGCGGCTCCCGCAGGATCGTGCCGGCCCGCATGCGGGGGTCCAGGGACGCGTAGGAGTCCTGGAACATGAACTGGATCTTCCGGCGCTGGCGCCGGTAGGCACGGCCGGTGACCTTCGTCAGGTCCTTGCCCTCGAAGGTGATCATCCCGCTGGTCGGCTTGTCGAGGCCGACGATCAGCCGTCCGGTCGTCGTCTTGCCGCAGCCGGACTCACCGACCAGGCCCAGGGTCTCACCTCGGCGGACGGCGAAGCTGACGTCGGCGACCGCGCTCACCCAGCCGACCCGCCGTTGCAGGATCGCTCCCTTGGTCACCGGGAAGTTCTTGACCAGGTGGTCGACGCTCAGCAGTACCTCGGAGCCGTTCGCCGACACCGGGATGGGCCGGTCAGCGGTTGGGGCGGGCGCCGATTCCACCCTCACCCGGGCGGCCCTCTCCGTCTCCCCAACCGGGAAGAAGCACCTGTACTGGTGCACGGGGCTCTCGCCGAGCAACTGCGGCTCCTCCGTGCGGCACCGGTCCGTGGCATACCGGCAGCGCGGCGCGAAGCGGCAGGCTTTCGGAGGGTTGATCAGGTCCGGTGGGGCACCCGGGATCGAGTACAGCCGCTCATGGGCCTCCGCGGCCTTGTCCGGCAGCGCATGGAACAGCGCCTCGGTGTAGGGGTGGCGCGGGTTGGCGAACAGGGTCTCGGTGTCCGTAGTCTCGGCGACCCGGCCCGCGTACATGACGGCCACGCGGTCGGCCCGCCCGGCGATCACCCCGAGGTCGTGGGTGACCAGGATGACCGACATCCGGAGCCGGAGCCGCAACTCGTCGATGAGCTCCAGGATCTGCTTCTGGATGGTCACGTCCAGCGCGGTCGTGGGCTCGTCGGCGATGAGCAGCTTGGGCTCGCACGCCAGCGCCATGGCGATCATGACGCGCTGCCGCATGCCGCCGGAGAACTGGTGCGGGTACTCCCCGATACGTTCCCTCGCCTTGGGCATCCCCACCAGGTCGAGGACTTCCACGGCACGGTCATAGGCCTGCTGCTTGGTGACGTCGCGGTGCAGGATCACCGCCTCGGCGATCTGCTTGCCAACCGTCATCGTGGGGTTGAGCGAGGTCAGCGGGTCCTGGAAGATCATCCCGATCTCGTTGCCCCGGATCTTGCGCATGTCTTCTTCGCCGAGCTTGCTGATGTCCGTGCCGTTGAGCAGGACGCTGCCGCCCACGATGTGCCCGCCGACCGGGAGCAGGTTCATCACGGACAGCGCGGTCATGGTCTTGCCGCACCCTGACTCGCCGACGACCCCGAGCGTCTCACCGGGGTCCACGTGGAAGGACACGCCATCCACCGCGTGCACCGTGGCGTTCTTCAGCCGGATGTCGGTGCGCAGGTCCTTGATCTCCAGTAGCGGGGCCACTGCCTCCACCCTCCTACCGGCGCTGCAGCCGGGTCTCGAAGGCGTCGCGCAGTGCGTCGCCGATGAAGTTGAACGCGATACAGGTCAGGATGATCGCGACCCCCGCCGGGTAGATCAGCCACCAGTAGTTGGTGCCGTTCTGCACGTAAGACAGGCCGTTGGAGAGCATGTCCCCCCAGTCGGTGGAGGGCGGCTGGACACCGAGGCCCAGGAAGCCGAGGCCGGCCAGGATCAGGATGGAGTCGGCTACCGCGAAGGTGGCCTGCACGATGATCGTGCCGATGGCATTCGGGATGATGTGCCGGGTCACCGACCGCAGGCCGCTGCCGCCAGCGACCTTGACCGCCTGCACGTACTCGCGGGTGCGCAGCGTGAGCGTCTCACCGCGGACCAGTCGCGCGACACCCAGCCAGTAGAAGGCCGCGATGATCAAGATCATGATCGGGACGTTCGGGTTGAAGACCACCGACAGGATGATGATGAACATGATGTAGGGGATCGACAGGCCCGCGTCGACGAACCGCATCAGCAGCGAGTCGAACCACCCGCCGATGAACCCGGAGACCGCGCCGTAGAAGGCGCCGAACAGGACCGCGACGATGGCCGCGGCGAGCCCCACCTCGATCGAGATCTGGCCGCCGGCCATGAGCCGGCCGACCTGGTCGTAGCCGAGGTTGTCACAGCCCAGCAGGTGCTTCGCGCCGGGTGTGCACATGGAGTCGGTCAGGTTCGTGTGTATCTGGTCGGTGTGGTAGATGAGCGGCCCGACGAAGCAGAACAGGACGATGAGCACGACGAAGCCGAGGCTCACCAGCGCGAGCTTGTTCTCGGCGAAGACCTCCCAGCCGCGCTGCAGCAGGCTGCGGGGCTTGGCGGTGGGAGTCAGGCCGAGTTCGGCGGCCTCGACGGCGGTCAGCGCGCCAGCGCCCGGTTCGGCATCGGCCACCGCGGCGTCAGCGGCCGCGTGCAGCACCGGCGGGACGGGAGGAGGAGTGGGCATTCCCATTAGCTGTACCTCACCCTCGGGTCGAGGACCGCGTAACCGATGTCGGCCAGCAGGTTGCCTAGGATCGTGGCGATGGTCGCGACCACAGTGAACCCGAGCAGGGTCTGGACGTCGACGTTCTGGGTCGCGGCGAAGAAGGCCAGGCCCATGCCGGGGTAGTTGAACACGACCTCGATGAAGATCGCTCCTGCGACCAGCGTCGGCAGGGACAGGCCCAGCAGGGTCACGATCGAGATCAGTGAGTTGCGGAAGATGTGTCCCCACAGCACCCGCCGTTCGCTGGCCCCCTTGGCCCGTGCCGTGCGGACATAGTCCTGGACCAGGTTGTCCATGACCGAGGAGCGCATGTACCGGCTCCACAGCGCGTACAGCAGGAACGCATACGCGGTGACCGGCAGGACGAGCGCTCTGGGGTCGGACAGCACCCCCGCGACCGTC
The DNA here is from genome assembly GCA_035946955.1 of Streptosporangiaceae bacterium. Lineage (GTDB taxonomy): Bacteria > Actinomycetota > Actinomycetes > Streptosporangiales > Streptosporangiaceae > DASYYE01. The sequence continues at coordinate 3,681 of DASYYE010000346.1, forward strand.
GTCGACTGCGGCGCCTCGGACGGGAACAGGTGGACGTCGATGGCGAACCACTCGATCAGCAGGATGGCGAAGAAGAACGTCGGGGTCGCGTAGCCCAGGAACGAGACACCGGTCAGCAGGTAGTCGCCAGCGGTGTAGCGCTTGACGGCCTGGTAGACGCCCAGCGGGATGCCGAAGATCAGTGACACCGCGGTCCCGATCAGGACCAGCACGGCGGTCTTGGGGAAGTACTGGCCGAGTTCGGCCGAGACGTTCTGGTTCAGCTTGGCCGAGTAGCCCAGGTTGCCGTGGAGCAACTGGTTCATCCACTTGATGTACTGGATGTAGAACGGCCGGTTGAAGCCGTAGAGGTCGTTGTAGTGCGCGATCTGCTGCGCGCTGGCACGGGGGCCGAGGAGGGCCCGGATCGGGCCACCGGGGAACAGGTGGACCAGTGCCAGGGTGAATATCGTCACGATGATCGTGATGAAGATGGCCTGGAGGGTCCGCCGGATGAGGTAACCGATCATCTCTCGGAGGCCCTCCTACCTGTGGTCGCCGCCATCTCTTGCGGTCGTGGCGTCATAGAGCCTCCATTTTTACGGCGACCTGCCCTCTTGGGTGGCGTTCTTCCAAGTTTGGGTGACAGCTTAGGGCACTCCGCAGCGCCAGCAGCCGCCGATTCTTCGATTGTGGGCCTCCGGCCGCTGTCCCACCAGATGGGACAGCGGCCGGAGGCGATTTACGGCCTGGTTACTTGGTGAAGTACCAGTACTCGGGGTAGAGGCCGCCGAGCGGGTTGAACGTGACGTTGTGGAGCTTGGACGACGTCGCGTAGATCGTGTAGGGGTTCGGCTGCCAGACGACCGGTAGCTGCTGGTCGGTGTAGGCGGCGTACTGGTGGAAGACCGCGAGGCTGCTGCTCGTGTGGGTCTCGTTGATCAGCGTGTCCTCTTCGGGGTTGGTGAAGCTGCCCCCGTTCGACGCGGCGCCCGTCTGGAACAGCGGCTCACCGGTGGGCTCGAAGCCCGGCCCGTTGAAGACCCAGCCACCCGCCATGCTCATCTGCCATAGGCACTTCGGCCCGACCTTGCACTGGGCGGTCTCGCCCAGGATCGTGTTGAAGGACTGGCCGACGATGTTCATGTCGATCCCGACCTTCGAGTAGTCGGACTTGATGACGGCGACCTGCTGCGCGGTGGCCGCGGTGCCGCTCGAGTAGTACGCGGTGAACTTCAGCTGCAGGCCCTTGGCGACTCCGGCCCCACAGTCGGTCGCTGCCGTGCCGGGGCTCGTGCAGGTCATCACGCCACCGACCTCGGTCCAGCCGTGGCTCGTCAGCGCAGCCTTGGCCTTGGTGAGGTCGAACCCGTACAGGCCCTGGCCGCCGTTTTGGGACTGGTCCGGCGCGGTCCACTGGTTGGTGGGCTGGGCCGGCGCGGCACCACTGGTCGGGAAGGCGTAACCGTGCCAGATGGCCTTGTCGATAGCAGGCTGGTCGGTCGCGAGCTGCAGTGCCTGCCGCACGTAGAGCTGGCGGAAAGCCGGGCCGATGGTCGGGTTGTTGAGGTTCGGCACCCCGTAGAAGATGCCGAAGACGAAGCCCGGCGCGAGCGTGTAGCTGGTCCCGAGCGGGTTGGTCGGGGGCAGCACGCCGGAGGTCTTGATGGGCAGGTCGTTGGACGGGACGTAGCCCACGTCGAGGTTGTTGGTCTTCAGCGCGGTGTACTCAGTCGAGTCAGCCGTGTAGGGGACTTCCTTGAAGACCGCGATGGTGGGCTTGGGGCTGCCGGAGTAGGTCTTGTTCGGCACGAAGGTCACGTTGCCGCTGGCGCTGAACGCCGACATCTTCCACGGCCCGTCCACAGTGCCCCAGATCGAACTGGACGCGTATGTGGAGGTGGCCTTGGCCTGGGCGGTCAGGAAGGTGAACACCGCCTTGCACTTGGCCCACTTGTCGGCCGCCGCGCTGTCGGTGGTGCAGCCGCCACTGCCCGGGGCCGCGCCCAGACTGGTCACGTCCCACGTCATCGGCATCGGCGTGATCTCCGCGAGCTGGTTGTAGGTGAACCAGTAGCTGGAGTACGGCTTGTCGGTGGTCATGGTCACCGTATTGCCGCTGGCCTTGTAGGTGGTCAGGTTGTCGGGCAGGGTACCCGGTGACCACCCGGCGAAGTTCGTCTTCTCGGCCTCCATCATGTTCAGCCAGAAGACGACGTCGTTGCCGGTGACGGACTCACCGTTGGACCACTTCCAGCCCTTCATGGTGAGGCTGATGTTGCTGCCGCTGTAGGTGGGCGCGTTGGCCAGCGACAGCGGGTAGTTGACCGCGAGCGAGCTGCCGTTGTTGCCGAACATGTACAGCGGCCGGTACATCAACCACTCGAAGGTCTGCGCGTTGTACACGCTGTAGTTCGTCAGCGGGATGAACGGCCAGACCCAGTTGGGTGCCGCACCCGGGGGCTCTGCCCAGGTGGCCGTCCCACCGGTCATCTTCGCACCGGTGCTACTGCCCGAACTCCCGCTGGATCCGCAGCCAGCGGCCACCATGGCGGCCGTGACGGCGACCGCCGCCACTCCCGCCACGCGCCGTGTGCGTCTTCCTAGATACATCTGCGCTCCTTAGTCATGGCGCACTGGCGCGCCTTGGAGATCCCACCGATCCTGCTTCCAGAAACCGCGGGGCCCCCCGATCCCGGCGTCAGGAGCAAGCGAGTGTGGCAGCAGCACAGGCCTCTGTCAGAGGTGGTGCGCAGGGCCATGCTCACCCATCCGCTTCTGTCAGCACAAAACCGGCACAGCTGCGCATCCTTCGAGGGCGCGCAACGCGCCAGCACCGTCTTCCCCAACGGTTCGGTCCAGAGCGTAGGGCCAGCCGTGCCACGATGATGAGGCGAAAACGTCACAAGTTGTTATCGATCTGCCCCAACTTCTTCCGGTAATTCGCACATGGCACGCAATAGATTTCGCGTTTTCGCTGCCGAGGGCGGGCCTGTCTAAACCATGGCCCAGCGGGGCGTAGTTACAGTCCGTCACATCGGCTTGACCAGCAGGAAACCCCTCTGAGGATCCGCGTCCACCTGGCGGCCGCAGAGGCCCAGACGGCTGGAATGGGCTAACCCTGGCACTTAACCAGGTCAGCCACCGACGGCGTGCACGCCGCCGTCCACGTGGACGATCTCCCCGGTTGTCGCGGGGAACCAATCGGAGAGCAGGGCCACGCAGGCGCGGGCGGCCGGCCCCGCGTCGGTGACGTCCCAGCCGAGCGGCGCGCGCTGCGGCCACATGGACTCGAATGCCTCGACGCCGGGGATACTGCGCTCTGACATGGTGTGGATCGGCCCGGCCGCGATGAGGTTGACGCGGATGCCTTTCGGCCCGAGGTCGCGGGCGAGGTAGCGGGCGGTCGACTCGAGCCCCGCCTTGGCGACGCCCATCCAGTCATAGGCCGGCCATGCCTGGGAGGCATCGAATGTCAGGCCGACGATGGACCCGCCGGGCTTCATCAGCGGCAGCGCGGCCATGGCCAGGGCCTTCAGGGAGTAGGTGGACACCTGGAACGCGGTGGCCACATCCGGCCACTCGGCATTGAGGAAGTTGCCGCCCAGTGCGGACTGCGGCGCATACGCGATCGCGTGCAGGACACCGTCGATGTGGGGCAGGTGGGCGGACACGCGTTCCGCCATGGACTCCAGGTGTTCCGCATTGGTCACGTCGAGTTCCAGCACCGGGGGTGGCTTCGGCAGCCGCTGGGCGATCCGCTGCACCAGGCTGAGCCGGCCGAACCCGGTCAGCACCAGCGACGCGCCCTCCTCCTGCGCGGTACGCGCCACGTGGTAAGCGATCGAGGAGTCGGTGATCACTCCGGTGACCAGGATGTTCTTTCCTGCCAGAAGGCTCACTATGTCTCCCTAGTGCCCCATGCCCAGGCCGCCGTCGACCGGGACCACTGCCCCGGTGATGTAGGCAGCATCGTCGCTCGCCAGGAATGACACCACGCCCGCGACCTCCTCGGCGGATGCGAACCGGCCCAGCGGCACGCTACCGAGGATGGCTGCCTTGCGTTCCTCCGGAAGGGACGCGGTCATGTCCGTGTCCACGAAACCCGGGGTCACGACGTTGCAGGTGATGTTGCGTGAACCCAGCTCCCGTGCCAGCGAGCGTGCGAACCCCACGAGCCCGGCCTTGGACGCGGCGTAGTTGGCCTGGCCGGGCGACCCCATCAGCCCCACGACCGAGGAGATGAAGATCAGCCGGCCGCGCCGGAGCCGCATCATGCCACGTACCGCCCGCCGGGCGACCCGGTAGGCGCCGGTCAGGTTGGTGTCGAGCACCGAGGTGAAGTCGTCCTCGCTCATCAGCGCGAGCAACTGGTCATGGGTGATCCCGGCGTTGGCCACCAGCACCTCGACGGGCCCCTGCTCCGCCTCGACCGCGGCAAAGGCCGAGTCGACCGAAGCCACGTCCCGCACGTCACACGCCACGGTGGCGAGCTTCTCCACGGGATCCCCTGCCCGTGACGTCACGGTCACCTGGTCACCGTCTGCGGCGAGCCTGCGCGCCACCGCCAGCCCTATCCCCCGGTTTCCCCCTGTCACCAGCACTGACCGGCCCACTGCCGCGCCACCTCCTGCTCACGCCGCCGGCACCAGCCTGCGGTCAGCCACCAGGACCACGCGGCGTGACTGCCCCGCGCATGCGAAGGCTAGCCCGTCCCCCGCCGTCGCGGCCACCTCGGCGCGCCGGGGCACCTGCGCCTATGCCCCCTTGCCCGCCACTGCGGCCAGCTCATGGTCATGGCAGACCGGGCCCAGCCGCCCCGACCACCTGGGGGGCCAGGACTGCAAGATGCCGTTCGCATAACACCGCGCCACCAGTTGCACGGTGTTCTGCGACCCGGTCCGCTGCTGCATCATCCGCAGGTGGTACTCGACGGTGCGCGGGCTGATGCACAGGGTCCGTCCGGTCTGTTCCGAGGTCATCCCCAAGGCGCTGTGCAGCAGGACTTCGACCTCGCGCTGCGTGAGTGACCCACTGCCACACGAACACGGCTGCGGGTCTGGCGCGAGGTGCTGGTGTCGTCGGTCGGCGAGTGAAGCAGTTTGCAACGGCACAGTCTCACCACTTGCTATCTCGGCCCCGTGGAGACAGCCCAAGGCGTGCGAACTCCGGCCCCAGGCGACTCCGAGCGCGGCGGCTCCCGGAGCGCACCCTCACCGAGTGGCCCCCGTTCCGGTGTGTCGTGAACCAGCCTGGACCGCTGGGCTTGAACGAACGTGGAGCAAACCTTGGATCGGCCACAACGGGCCGCCTGTCTGGCTGGCTCCGACTGGGTGTCATGGGTTTTGCATGAAGTTGGTGCCCGATGACACGTGGGACCGCCCGTCACTCACGCCATGCGGGCTGGGTCTGGGGGATGGCAACCCTCCCGCCGGGCGGCCCCACGTGGCCATTGCCAACTCTGCAAGGCCCACCTTGAACGAACGTGTAACTAACCTTGGACAGGCACACAGCGAGGCCGGGACTGGTGGCGCAGGTTGGGCGGAATACAGCTCAACAGGGTGACCAGCGGCCGTTCCTGGGGCGCCCGGCCCTGGGCAAACCCGTGCGATGCAGCAGCCGCCGTAGCGTAAGTTTTGGCCGAATGTGGCCAGGGAGAATGGTTACATCAGACACAGAGCGACGGGGGTAGCTGTGGAGTTCCGGGTGCTCGGGCCCGTTGAGGCCCGCCGCACTGACCACCAGCTCGAAGTCGGGCATGCCAAGCAACGGGCTGTCCTGGCCGTGCTGGTGCTCGAACTGAACCAGGTCGTGCCGGTGGAGCGGCTGATCGACCGGGTGTGGGGCGACGACCCGCCCGCCTCGGTCCGCAACGTCCTCTACGGGTATGTGGCCAAGCTCAAGTCCGCCCTCGCCTGCGCCGGGGAACCAGGGGCAGCCCTGGTGCGCAGGTCCGGCGGCTACGTACTCCAGGCCAGCGAAGACACCGTGGACCTCTGCCGGTTCCGGCGACTGGTAGATGACGCTGGACTAGCCGATGACGAGCATGCCGCGTCCCTGCTCCGGGACGCCCTCGGACTGTGGCACGGGGAGGCACTGGCCGGCCTGGCCAGCCCGTGGCTCGACGCGATGCGCCAGACACTCGAAGTCCAGCGGGTCGCGGCCCAGCTGGACCTGAACGACATCGCCTTGCGGCAGGGCCAGCACCAGACGCTCCTGAGTGAGCTGGCGGAGCAGGCCACGACACACCCGGCGGATGAACGGCTGACCGGGCAGCTGATGCTCGCGCTGTACCGCTGCGGGCGCCAGGCCGAGGCG
>DASYYE010000347.1:0-1755 GCA_035946955.1 Streptosporangiaceae bacterium
TCCAGGCCCGCATACGACACCCACTCATCCCCGCACCGCACCGCCACCGCATCAGGGCAGGCATCCACCTGCTCCTCCACCAGCACATGCACCGGCACCAGCCCCGACACATCACCCACCACACCCGCCAACCCAAGCACCTCTCGCCCGGCGGCGGGTTCTGCCGGGGCCAGCGTGCCGCTTCCCCCGGGCGGCTCAGGCGACCGCACTGCCCCGGCCAGGGTGGCCTTGTAGCCGGCGAGCAACTGCTCCGCCTGGTCCGGGCTGGCAGCAGAACTGATCGCGACCCGGACTCTCATGACAGAGGTGTCCCGGCCGTGGGCGACGCTGACCAGGACGGGGAGGTCGGTACGCTCGTGGAAGCCAGCGGAGTCGAATGCGGGATCCTCGCGCTCGATCGCTGCCCCGAAGCTGGTGTAGTTGAAGGAATACGGCGGGTCGCCGCCCAGCAGCTTCCTGATCCGCGCATACGGATAGTCACCGAACTCACGGGACCGCGTTTCCTCCCGCTGGATCGCTGCGACAAACTCCGCGACACCATCCGCACCGGAGTCGACGGTAATCGGGATGGTGTTGAGGAAGAGGCCCAAGGCGTGGTCGGAGTCAGCGGCCACGGGACGCCCATGGGTAATGACCCCCACCGTCACAGCATCATCCGGAGACGTCGCGAGGATGGTCTTGGACAGGATGGCGAGGAGGAGGATCCGGACACCGCAGCGCAGTCGCGCCGCTTCCTGCTCCAAGCCGCGGACGGTCTGCGCGTCGAGGTGACCGCTGGCGGTGGCGAACGCGCCGCCTCCGGGCGCGGCCGCGTGGCTGGCCTTCCGCGCCCGCCGGGCGCTCTCCTGCCAGAAGGTGAGCGCCCGGGGGCTCTGCTCGGCGGCACGGACGGCGGCGGCGTAGCGCGGCATCAAGTGGGGGGCGGGAGCGATGGCGGACACAGGATTGCCGGCCAGCCGGGCCGAGTACCGCGACGTGATCTCGTCGATGAGGCGGACGCTGCTCCACCCATCGAGAATCGCGTGGTGGAAACTGAGCGTGAGATAGAAGTCCCCTGCGCCAGGACATGAGTGGGCGAAGAAACGGATGAGGGGCGCCCGCCCATGATCGAAGCTGGCCCGGCTCTCGCCGGCCCTGAATTGGGCAAGGGCATTGTCACGCAGGTGGGGCTCGGCAGGCAGTGGCTCACCCACCATGGTGACGTCCGGTGGGATATCGGGCGCGACCCGTGCCATGGGCGGAAGCGCGCCTACGTCGAACCAGGTCCGCAGCGTGGGGTGGCGCCTGGTGACGCTGTAGAGCACAGCGAGGAGGTCGATGGCCTGCAGCGGCAGCCGGACGTGGTAGGTGGAGACGTCGTGGTAGAACTCCTCTCCCGCGGCCAGCATGCCCAGCTGCAAGGGCGTCGCCGGGTAATCGGGTCCGGGAAAGGCCTGTTCGGTCACGTCTGACAGCGGCTGCCCGGAGGCCTGCGGCGGCGCGGAGCCCGGCTGGCGCGAGTCCAGCGGGCGCAGCGAGTCCGCGGCGAGTTCCGCCAGCGTCTTGCCTGCGAGCAGATCGGCGAGCGGAAGGTCCAAGAGCCTGTCCTCGAGTGCGGACAGCACCCGGAGGGTCAGGATGGAGTCGCCGCCGAGTTCGTAGAAGTTGTCGTTGACGCCTACCCGGTCGAGGTTGAGGACTTCCTGCCAGACCTGGGCCAGGGCCTGTTCGGTGGGGGTGCGCGGCGCGACGTAGCGCTGTGACAGGGCGGGGCGG
>DASYYE010000348.1:0-5058 GCA_035946955.1 Streptosporangiaceae bacterium
GCGGCCATGACCAAATCACGCTCTGTGACCGGCACTGGTCCGCGCTTAGCGCACAAGTAGCCGCCGTTCTGATCGTCGGCGGCTGCCGGGGAGGCGGGAGGGCGATACGCCCGGATCGGGAATTCTGTAGCGGGTTGTTAGGGTGGGGCGCGAAGTCGGCCGAGCGCCGGATGGTCGCGTCGCCGCTGCGCGGCCCTGCCAGGCGGCCCGTTCATGACGCGGTGGTTGCTCAGACGCACACGGTGCGCATGCCGGCGGGGTCGTAGCGGTCTCCGGCCGGTGCGGGGATCGTGTCGTGGATGCGCGTGAGTTCTTCGGGGCTGAAGGGGACGTCGGCTGCGGCCAGGTTCTGCTCCAGGTATTGCACCTGTTTGGTGCCGACGATGGGCACGATGTCGTGGCCCTGGTGCAGCACCCAAGCGATTGCGAGCTGGGGTGACGCCTTTGCCGACCGCGAGTTCTTCGATCCGGTCAACTAGCTGCAGGTTGTGGGCGAGGTTCTGCCCGGCAAATCGTGGCTGGCTGCGGCGGAAGTCGCCGTCGGCCAAGTGCTGCGGATCACGGTAGGCGCCGGTGAGGAATCCGTGCCCGAGCGGGGCGTAGGCGACCAGCCCCGATGCCAAGCTGGCGCAGCAGCGGCAAGATGTCAGCCTCGATGTCGCGGGTCCACAGGGAGTACTCGGTTTGCACGGCGGTGATGGGGTGGACGGCGTGCGCCCGGCGGATCGTGTCCATGCCGGGCTCGGACAGGCCGATGTAGCGGACCTTGCCTTCCTTGACCAGTTCGGCCATTGCGCCGACGGTCTCCTCAATCGGCGTCGAGGGGTCGACGCGGTGTGGGTAATACAGGTCGATGTGCTCCACGCCCAAGCGCTTGAGCGAGGCGTCGCAGGATCGGCGATGGGCGGGTGGTCTGCGCCGATGAATTCGGGTCGTTGAACTTCCAGCCCCGCCCGGACGCGCCTGGTACCCGGCCGGGCACCAGGCGCTTCGCCCCTCAACGGCACCAACCACCGCATGCCATGTTCACTGATGACCGGGGTGTGAGGCTGTCGTCTGCGGTTCTGGGAACGGCGGCGGCGAGACCTCCCCGCCGTTCACCTGGTGGTTGTCGTAGGTGGTCAGGTGATGATCCCGCCGAGGGTCTGCTCGGTGGACCAGCTGCCATTGGGGTTGCGCCAGATGGTCGAGACCCCGTTGTTCTGGCCGACGTAGAACAGCTGCAAGATGCCGGTGCCGGGCACCACCGCAGCGGACACGCCACTGTTGGGGTCCAGGTTCATGAACCCTTGGAGGTCTTGGTCGGGCGACCAGCCCCCGTCGGGGTTGCGCCAGCTTGAGTGCAGGATGCTTTCAAGGTCGGGGTAGAACAGCTGCAAGACGCTGGTGCCGGGCACCGCCGCGGGGGTGATGACGTCCTTCACCGCCGCGCCGAGGGTCTGCTCGGTGGACCAGCTGCCGTCGGGGTTGCGCCACACCGTCGTGATCCCGGGGCCCTGGCCGATGTAGAACAGCTGCAAGACGTCCGTGCCGGGCACCTGCGCGGCAGTGACATTGGGGCCGTTCACCACCCCGTTGAGGACTTGCTCGCCGGACCAGGTGCCGTCGGGGTTGCGCCACATCGTCCGCACCGTGTGGTTTCCCCGCCCGCCGTAGAACAGCTGCAAGACACCGGTGCCGGGCACCTGCGCGGCCGTGACGCTGCGGCTGCCCACCGACCCGCCGAGGGCCTGCTCGCCAGACCAGCTCCCGTCGGGGTTACGCCACATCGTCCGCACCCCACCGTCGATCCCCGCGTAGAACAGCTGCAAGACACCAGTGCCGGGCACCACCACGGGGGTGACGCTGCTGGTGGCCACTTCCCCGCCGAGGGCCTGCACGCCGGACCAGCTCCCATCAGGGTTGCGCCACATCGACCGCACCCCGTTCTCGTCCGGGCCGCCGTAGAACAGCTGCAACACGCTGGTGCCGGGCACCACCGCAGCGGTGATGTCCCCGCCCGGCTCCCCACCGAGGCCCTGCTCAGCCGACCAGCTCCCATCAGGGTTGCGCCAGCGTGACCACACCGCGCCGTCCCCACCGCGGTAGAACAGCTGTAAGACACCCGTGCCGGGCACTCCGGCAGCAGTGACGTTCATCAGATACCTCCAGCCCGTGCCGGGAGGCAGTGCCCCCGTGACACCGCGCAAACCCCCGCGCACGCCTACATACACGCCACAGCCCCCGGTCTGGTTGCAGACAGATGCGCAACCCGGCGCGAGGCCGCATGCCACAAGGCCCAGCGCCGCGTGCCATCTCACCACGATGACGCCACGCCGCTGCCACGATGAGGGTCGTTCCCGAAGACGCTGTAACCTGCCGCATTCTTCATCGGCCGTTACTTCGCGGCCGGGCCATAGGGCCAGCTGATCCGCGACCTCCAGATCCCCAGGGTTGCACGAGGTGCCCTCGTACGTACGAGCAGTCGGACATCCGGTTCTGCCGATGAGCGGGCACTTCGTTCTGCCCGTCCGTCGAGAAACCCGTTGCGAGTGGCTGGCCCCGGATGTCTGATTGATTGGCCTTCAATCACGGGAGGGAACATGACGCGCATGGCGCTGCCCACCCCTACATTGCACACCGCTCGCCTTCGGCTGCGTCCCTTCGACGACGCGGATGCGAACGGCCTCTTCGCGCTGCACAGCAACGCCTACGTGCTGCGCTACTGGGACGCGCCGCCATGGAGCGAACGCGTGCGCGCCGAGCGGTTCATCGCGGCTTGCCGGCAGATGGCACCGGGGCGAGGCTGGCCGTGGACCGTGTCTGCGACGGGGCGTTCATGGGCTGGTGCAGCCTGAACCGGTGGAATCCGGACTACCGCAGCGCATCGCTGGGCTACTGCTTTGATGATGCAGCGTGGGGCCACGGCTACGCGACGGAGGCCGCGCGCGGTTTGCTGCGGTGGGCATTCGACACGCTGGACCTCAACCGTGTCCAGGCCGAGACCGATACGCGCAACGTGGCATCTGCCCGCGTGCTGGAGAAACTCGGGTTCGTGCGTGAAGGGACGTTGCGGGAAGACTGCGTCGTGAACGGCGAGGTCTCTGACTCGTGGGTTACGGCCTGATCAGGCGGGAATGGCGGCCATCGTCCGAGCCAGTTCCCGCCCGCTGAGTCCTCACTCTCTCGCGAGACGTCGCCCGGCATCCGGGTGCTTCGCTTCGCCGCGTCGAGAGGCGACACCGTGCACCATCATGTAGCCGCGCACAGCTCGACCTCGACGGCGACAGCACAGACCTCCTCAGGCTGGAGGCCATGTTCGTGCTGTCCATCACGCTCGGCATGCGCCCCGGCGAACTGCGCGCCCTCCGCTGGGACCATGTCGAACTCGACAAGGCAGTCATCCACGTCTGGCGCTCAGCCCGGCGAGGCGGCGACGTCAAGACACCGAAGTCCGCCGCTCCCTGATACTGTCCCAGCGAGCCACAGCAGCCCTCAGAGCACACAAGAAAGTGCCAGACCGCCGAACGGCTCACCGCCGGCGAAGCCTGGCAGGACAACAACCTCGTGTTCTGCCACCCAGACGGCCGCCCCTACACCCGCGACGACCTCAACTGGCGCTTCGCCAAAAGTCACCCGCCGCGCAGGCCTCGGCCACTGGCACGCCCACGAGGCACGCCACACCGCCGTGTCGATCATGAGCAAGAACGGCGTCCCGATCCAAGACATCAGCGACACCATGGGCCACAAGTCCACCCACGTCACCGAGACCGTCTACCGCCACGTCATCGTCCCAGCCATCAGGGGCGGCGCGTCCATCATGGACGACGTCTTCGGCGAGCCGGACAGCCACGCCGGTTAGTCTGAGACCGCTGTCACTTGGTTAGTCGCTTGATCTCGAACAGAGGCCCGAAAAACCAGTGGAGCTATGGGGATTCGAACCCCAGACCTCTTGCATGCCATCGAGATTTCGAACACGTTTGCACACCTCTCCCCCGGTCTGGCATAGGTTCGGCCGTCCGCTGTCGTCCACCAACGAAGGTCAGCGTGTGCGGTGGCTGTCGCTCAGTTAGACACTCAGCCGATATTTCCTACCAAAAAGGGACTACGTGACAAGAGTTACGGGTGTTATGGTTCGTTAAGAAGCCTTACTAACAATTTAATGGGGGGCTCAACAGCCATGTCATCCATCCGTACGCGCTTCGTCGTGGCAGCAACCGCCGCGGCCCTAGCGCTCGCTGCCATCCCGTTCATCACCACGACCGCCCACGCCGCCCCGGGGCACACCGTCAAGGCCGCGGCCGCCGCATCGGTCACGCCCGCCCAGGCGCTGGCCTTCGTCCAGGCGAATATGACGGCCGCGAACCAGGTCAACTCCCTACCCCACATCAACACCATGACGCGGGCCATGAACGTGAACGTGTACCAGGTGACACCGGGCGTCTTCGCCTACACCTCCAGCATGGCCATCGACACCGACGGCAGCGACCCCAACCCCGACCCCGACCACCAGAGCACGACGACCTTCCAAGACAGCAACGGCGCGCAGCTGGGCGCGGCACACGTGCCCTACTACGTGCTGGGCGACGACTGCTTCGACAAGGTGTCTCCCTGCCCGCACTTCTTCTACCCGGAGCACAACATCGCGGGCCGCCAGTTCGCGCTGATCTTCTACAACGGCCAGGTCATCGGCTCGATCTTCGGCGACACGCAGGGCACCGACACCACCCCCACCTCCAACAACGACTCCCGTGAACTGGGCGAGGCGTCTGTGAAGGCGGCCCAGCTGCTCGGCATCCCCAGCAGCGGCACCACTGGTGGTGTTGACAACGGCGTGACCGTGGTGATCTTCTCCGGCCCATCCTGGGTCGTGAACGGCACCAACGCCACCCTGAACGCCAATGCCCAGGCCCTGGTCACCACGGCCCTCAACAACCTCAGCAGCAACCCGGGGAATGACTTCTCCTTGTCGGTGAGCCCCGGGTCTGCCTCGGTGACGGCTGGCCAGTCGGCGTCGGCCACGGTGAGCACGGCTGTGACCGCCGGGAATCCCGAGTCAGTGACGCTGTCCGCCTCCGG
>DASYYE010000349.1:0-6137 GCA_035946955.1 Streptosporangiaceae bacterium
ACGAGGGCAGCTCGACGTGCTGCTGGGACACCGGGAAGGGACCGCACCTGCTATCGCGGCGGCCGTCGAGCGCCCGCCGGACACGCTCGCGCTGCCAGCGGCTGAGGCGGGGAACGCCGGCGGGGACTACCCAGGGCCGGCTGGCGGCGCGGACACGGCCCGCTATGCCCACACCGCAGAGTACGGGCTCATTGCGGAGTACCCTCCGCCTCCCGGTGCGCCAGCGGGGTACTCCCCCTACGACCTGGACGCGGGATACCCAGCAGACATCGAAGAAGCCCAGGAGCTGACCTGCCCCCCGCACGCTGGACACGAGGCCGAGCCACCGGAGACCATGCCCGACAGCCCGTACGGCAGGGAGTACGGTGTCCCCACGCAGGCCACGGACTCACCAGACGACGAGGGCGCTGCCGACCGAAAGACCGCAGCGGCCGAGCAGCCGCCGGGCGGCACGGACGACGCGGCAGCCGGAGACCAGGACGCCACCGAACCCCCCGGCCCTGCCCCGCGCTTCAACCGCGTGAGGAGCACACCTACGCCCCCGCACGACGAGTAACACCGCACCCGCTGACACTCCACCCACAGGGTGGGTGGAGTGTCAGCATCAGGAAGGGACGAGCAAGGCCGTCGCGATAGCGGCGATGCCCTCGCCCCGGCCGGTGAGGCCGAGCCCGTCGGTCGTGGTACCAGCGACGCTCACCGGGGCGCCGCCGAGTGCCGCGGAGAGCACCTTCTCCGCTTCACTGCGACGCGGCCCGATGCGCGGGCTGTTGGCGACGACCTGGACCGCGACATTGCCCACGGCGTACCCGGCGCCGCTGACCAGGTCGGCGCAGGCACGGAGCAGGTCCGTGCCTGGGGCTCCCGCCCAGCGCGGCTGCGAGGTGCCGAAGTGCATGCCAAGGTCGCCGAGCCCGGCTGCGGAGAGCAGGGCGTCGCACGCGGCATGCGCGGCTACGTCCCCGTCGGAGTGACCCGCGAGACCCGCCTCACCTGGCCAGAGGAGACCCGCCAGGTACAGCGGACGCCCAGGCACGAGTGGGTGTACGTCAACCCCAATACCGACCCGGGGCAGCGGATCGAGCACAGTCAAACCCCAGCAGGGGAAATGTCAGGACGCGAGGATCTCGTCGAGCAGCGCCTCGGCCTTGTCCTCGTTGGTCTTCTCAGCCAGCGCGAGTTCGCTGACCAGGATCTGCCGCGCTTTGGCCAGCATCCGCTTCTCACCCGCGGACAGCCCACGCTCCCGGTCCCGGCGCCACAGGTCACGGACGACCTCGGCTACCTTGTTGACGTCACCGGAGGCTAGCTTTTCGAGGTTGGCCTTGTAACGACGCGACCAGTTCGTCGGTTCCTCGGTGTGTGGTGCGCGGAGCACCTCGAAGACCCGTTCCAGACCTTCCTGGCCCACAACATCGCGCACGCCGACCAGTTCTGCGTTGTCAGCGGGCACGCGTACGGTCAAATCACCCTTGTCGACTTTGAGTACGAGATAAGTCTTGTCCACGCCCTTGATGGTTCGCATCTCGATCTCTTCGATGCGAGCAGCCCCATGGTGGGGGTAGACGACCGTGTCGCCGACCTTGAAAGTCATGTGGCACATACCCCTTCCGCTGCCCCAATGCTACCACGTCAGACGTCGCCCAATATTCGCTTCGGCGGGCAAACATGCAGGTCAAGGGCCTAGTTAAACGATGTGAAAGTGCGTCCGCCGCGCCGCGGGAGGGGTTGCCCCCACTACGCAGAGTGGCAGCCCCGCGTGTGCAGGCTCGCCGCCCACACAAGATCACTTTCGAGTTGACGCAGGTAGCAGCCCTATGACTGCAACCTGCTACACCCGCTTTGCGTAACGCGACCACCGCGTGCCAAAGGGCACCTCAAGGCGCCCCGGACTAACACGAGCGAGCCGCAGGGGCGCGGCGCTGCCTGGACTGAGGAGCGAGGAGCGAAGCGACGAGTGACGAGGGAAGGCAGTGCCTCAAAGCGCCCCGGAGGCGAGCGAGGACTAGCAGGGTGAGCGCAGGAGCGAGGAAGGAAGACAGCGCCTCAAAGCGCCCCGGAGGCGAGCGAGGACTAGCACAGGGGGCGGTGACGGATCGGCCGCGCTGACTCATACTGGAGATAACCATGCCGGAGAGATGCGCGTGAACGGTGGCGGCGACACAAGGCCGGACGATGACGGACTGCCCGCAGTCGATGTCGTAGTACCGGACGATGCTTCGGAACTCGACCGGGATGTGCAGGCCTATTACCGCGAACTCAGGGCGCGGCGGCGGCGGCAGAGGCTGCGGCGCCTGCTGGCGCCACTGTCCCGGGACGGGATGGTCCTGCCAGTGCTTGCGGGCTGCCTGGCACTGACCCTGCTCGCTGGCGCGCTGCTGACGGTGTTCACCGCTGGCGAAACCGTCGGTGGCCCACCAGCAACAGGTGAGCGGTCCCGGGGTACGACGTCGCCGGCCAGCACCCGGCCACACCACCAGCACCCTGCATCCCACCCGGTCGGCCAGATGCTGCCGGGGGACCCAGTCACGATGGCCAACGGGCTGGTCGAACCGCTGACCAACCTGACTGCTGGCAAGGTCCTCGTGCTGGCACTGGTGCCGGCCGGCTGCCAGTGCCTGTCAGGCCTGCTTGCGCTGACGGGTGAGACAGCTAAGGCCGGCACGGCTGCCTACCTGGTCGGGCTGGGGCCCAGCGGCGCCGTGGTGAACACGCTGGCCCACAAGGTTGGCCTGGCACCCTCCCATGCGGTCGTGGATGCTTCGGGTGCGCTTGAAAAGCGCTTCCGCCCCGCCGGGCTGACCGCAGTCGTGGTAGGTGCCGACGGGTCAGTTGCGCAGGTCGTGCCCGAAGGCCACGGCTTCGCTCTGCTGCCACTGCTGCACCAACTGGTCGCGGCCACCGCGGTGCAGCGCTAGCGCGGGGGGTACTGCTACCGCCCGTCGTAGCGGACCGATACGCTGTGCCGCGTCTCGTCTTCCGCGGGCTGTCCCGTGGATCGCTGGTGCAGTCTTGTCGTCCGGAGGAGCACGCCGTGATTCCCAGGGGCCGCAGCGCCATCCCGCTGAGATGGCTCTCCGCAGTGGCTGCCATCGCGCTGGTCCCGGCCGTCGCCGGATGTGAGGCCGGGCTGAACGCGCCCACGCTGCACTGGCACCAGCCGACCGCGGGCACGTCCGCCATCGTGGACAACACGATCCGGATCGCCAACATGTTCGTGCTGGGCGCAGCGCCCCGGTTCTCCCTGGCACCAGGCAGGTCGACGGGAGTGTTCTTCGCCCTCACCAACAGTGGCGCGCCGGATGCACTGGTCGGCATGTCAGCGCCAGGCACCGCCCTCGCCGTGCGGCTCCCGAACGGTGGGATACAGATCGGCCGCAACGCGCAGGTCCGGCTGACCGGGCCGGTGCCCCGGGTGGTGCTGGCAGGGTTGCTCCGGCCGGTGAGGGGCGGGAGCACGGTCCGCCTGTTGCTGAGCTTCCGCAACGCTGGGGTCGTGGTGTTGGAGGTACCGGTGATGCCCCGGTCGGGGCCCTACGCGACGTTCGCGCCAGTGACACCGTCGCCGACGCCGACTCCGGCCACGACCGGGGTACCCCACGGGAGCCCCAGCCCGGTGCCGACGGTCACGCCCGCGCCAGCCGCCACGCCCTCACCAACAGCGAGCTGATGCCCTGCTAGTCCCGCTCGCCCTGCTAGTCCTCGCTCGCCTCCGGGGCGCTTTGAGGCGCTGCCTTCCCTCGTCACTCGTCGCTTCGCTCCTCGCTCCTCAGTCCAGGCAGCGCCGCGCCCCTGTGGCTCACTCGCGAGTCCAGGCAGCGCCGCGCCCCTGCGGCTCACTCGCCGTAGCCTCGTCCCTAGTCGCCGGGCTCGAACTTGTAGCCGAGCCCGCGGACGGTGATGATGTGCCGCGGGTTGCCCGGGTCGTTCTCGATCTTGGCGCGTAGCCGCTTGACGTGCACGTCCAGCGTCTTGGTGTCCCCGACATAGTCCGCGCCCCAGACGCGGTCGATGAGCTGCATCCTGGTCAGCACCCGGCCGGAGTTGCGCAGCAGCACCTCCAGCAGCTCGAACTCCTTGAGCGGCAACTGGACCTGTGCGCCCCGCACGGCGACCACGTGACGGTCCACATCCATCCGCACCGGGCCCGACTCCATCACCGACGCCCCTGTGCCGTCTGGCGTGTCCCCGCGGCGGCGCAGCACCGCGCGCATCCGGGCCACCAGCTCCCGTGAGGAGAACGGCTTGGTCACATAGTCATCGGCACCAAGCTCAAGACCAACGACCTTATCGATCTCGCTGTCCTTTGCTGTCAGCATGATCACCGGGACGTTGGAGCGCTCCCGCAGCGTGCGGCAGACCTCGCTGCCGGGCAGGCCCGGCAGCATGAGGTCGAGCAGCACCAGGTCCGCACCGTCGCGGTCGAACGACTCAAGTGCGTCCGGGCCGGTCCCGCAGACCGCCACCTCAAAACCTTCCCTGCGCAGCATGTAGGACAGCGCGTCGCTGAAACCCTCTTCATCCTCGACCACGAGCACCCGAGTCACTTCACTGCCTCCCTGACAGGTTGCCCACGGCCAGCCGTTCTGGGTTTGCCGACAGCCGGGGGGTTGCTGAGGATGGGCAGCCGGAGTGTGAAGGTTGAACCGGCTCCCTCCTTGCTCCAGACCGTGACCTTGCCGCCGTGCGCGGCCATCACGTGCTTCACGATCGCGAGCCCCAGTCCAGTCCCGCCGGTCGCGCGGGATCTGGCGGGGTCAACCCGGTAGAAGCGCTCGAATATCCGTTCCAGGTCGCCTTCTGGGATGCCGATGCCCTGGTCTTCGACGCTGATCTGCGCGCCGCTGTCGCCATCTCGGCTGGCCGTGGCTACCACCCGGGTCTTCTCGGGGCTGTAGGCCACGGCGTTTTCCAGGAGGTTGCGCAGTGCGGTGACGAGCAGGTCCTCGTCACCCAGCACGGTGAGGCCATCGTCACCGGCCGCTACGAGTTCGATGCCACGGGCACTGGCTTTCAGGCGGCACCGGTCAAGCGCCTCTGCCACTACCGCACTGAGGTCGACCGGGTGCGGGTCAGGGACGGGTTCGGCTGCCTGGATCCTCGACAGGGTGATCAGGTCCTGCACCAGGTGGGTGAGGCGGGAGGCCTCCTGGCGCATGCGCCCAGCGAAGCGGCGCACCGCCTCCGGGTCGTCTGCAGCCTCTTCCATGGTCTCCGCCAGCAGCGCGAGCGCACCGACCGGAGTCTTGAGCTCGTGGCTGATGTTGGCCACGAAGTCGCGCCGCACCTGCTCCACCCGGCGGCTCTCGGTCTGGTCCTCGGCCAGCAGCAGGATCAGCCCTTCGCCGCCAGCCGCGCTGCCCAGTGGGGCCACCCGGACGGCGAAGCTCGTGGGCCGGCCGAACTTGCGCCCGGACACCTCGAGCTCACCCTCCCTGGTCTCGCCGTCCCGGCGGACCTGGCGGACCAGGGCGAGCAGTTCGCCCACCATGAGCTGGTCGTCCTGGACGAGGCCGAACGCCACGGCGGCGGCACTCGCCATCAGGACCCGGTCGTCACGGTCCAGCACCACAGCTGATGACGAGAGGACTGAAAGAACTGAGGCCACAGCGGGAGGGAGTTTGGTCGCCTGCCGCCGCTCTTCGGGGAACCCAGGGTCCACGAGTTCCCTGCGTGTCTTCACCAGCAAGCCCCTGCCATGACATTTCCCTGGTGAGCCCGCCCCCCGACAGCACCCTGCCGGCGACGCTCACTATTCGATCGTATGTCGGACCACCCCTGCTGCGCCCCTGGTCAACGGCCTGCTGGGCCCGGTATTCCACAGTTATTCACATAACAGACAACAACTGGTCATCCAGGACGATTCAGGCGTGACAGTTGAGCTTTAAGACAGCTCCAGTGGCGCAAGGGGCGGCCATACCAGCCACTCTCATGACGTCGGTGTGACCGGTGTGGTCAGCGTGGTCAGCGTCGTAGGTGCTGCGGACAGCCGGGCAGCAAAGGGTTTTGGGGAATGACGGCAAGTGGGTCAGCGGCCTTGGTTCCGCACCGCCTCCATGGACGCGGCGGCGGCGTCGGGGTCCAGGTAGCGCCCGCCCGGCACCTCCGGCCGGAAGCTGGCGTCCAGCTCATAGACA